>NZ_JBSGET010000124.1:0-25941 GCF_053603035.1 Kitasatospora sp. NPDC004272
GGCCCGTTCCGGGGGGCGGCAGCTGCCCCGGCGGCCCGCGCCGGAGGGCGGGCTGACGGCGGAGCGGATCGTCGCGGCGGCGGTCGCGGTGGCCGACGCGGAGGGCCTGGAGGCGCTGTCGATGCGCCGGGTCGCGGCCGAACTGGACGTGGCCACCATGTCGCTGTACCGGCACGTCCCGGACAAGGACGGCCTGCTGCACCTGATGATGGACCGGGTCTTCGCCGACGTGTCCTTCACCCCCGCACAGGGCGCCGCGGGCTGGCGCGCTCGCCTGGAGCTGGCCGCGCACCTGCTCTGGAACCTGTTCCGGGCGCACCCCTGGCTGGCGTCCGCGCTCTCGGTGACCCGCCCCCAGCCGGTGGCCAACGCGCTGCCGTTCGGCGAGTGGGTGCTGTCCGCCCTGGTCGCCGAGGGCCTGGGCGTGCAGGACGTGTTCACCGCCTACCTGACGCTGTTCAACTACGTCCGGGGCACCGCGCTCAACCTGGAGATGGAGGCCGCCGCGGAGGCCGCCACCGGGCAGGACTCCGAGGAGTGGATGGACCAGCAGGAGGGCGTCTTCATGGAGCTGGTCGCCGGCCACCCGACCTTCCTGCGGCTCACCCGGGAGGGCTACGACTTCGACCTCGACCGGCTCTTCGAGTTCGGCCTGCAGCGCCTGCTGGACGGACTGGCGGTGCTGGTCGGGCGGACGGCGCCCCCGGCTCAGGACAGCAGCGCACCCAGGTCGTAGGAGACCGGCTCCGCCAGCTGCCCGTACGTGCAGCTCTCCGGGGTGCGGTCGGGCCGCCAGCGCTTGAACTGCGTGGTGTGCCGGAACCGGGTGCCCTCCATGTGGTCGTAGCCGACCTCGGCCACCCGCTCGGGGCGCAGCGGCACCCAGGACAGGTCCTTCTTCCCGGTCCAGCGGCTGACCGCCCCGGGCAGCCGGCCGGCCGCCTGGGCCTGCTCCTCCTCCCACTGCGCCCACGGATGCTCGCCGAGGTCGGCCGGGTCCAGGCGCAACGGGGCGAGTTCGGCGGCGAGTTCGGCCCGGCGGGCCATCGGGAAGGAGGCGCTGACGCCGACGTGCTGCAGCCGGCCGTCGGTGTCGTACAGGCCGAGCAGCAGCGAGCCGACCACCGGGCCGGACTTGTGCTCGCGGTAGCCGGCCACCACGCAGTCGGCGGTGCGGACGTGCTTGACCTTGAACATGGTGCGCTCGCCGGGGCGGTAGGGGGCGTCCAGCGGTTTGGCGACCACGCCGTCCAGCCCGGCGCCCTCGAAGCGGGCGAACCAGTCGCGGGCGGTGTCCAGGTCGGTGGTGGCGGGGGCGAGGTGGACCGGCGGGGCGGCGCCGGCCAGCAGGCGGACGAGGGCCGCCCGGCGCTCGGCCAGCGGGCGGCCGGTCAGGTCCTCGTCGTCCAGGGCGAGCAGGTCGAAGGCGACCAGGGTGGCGGGGGTGCGCCCGGCCAGGGTGCGGACCCGGGAGGCGGCGGGGTGGATGCGTTCCAGCAGTTCCTCGAAGTGCAGCCGCCCGTCGTGCGCGACGACGATCTCGGTGTCGACGACGCAGCGTCCGGGCAGCCGCTCCCGGACGGCCTCGACCACCTCGGGGAAGTACCGGGTGAGCGGTTTTCCGGTGCGGGAGCCGAGTTCGACCTCGTCGCCGTCGCAGAAGACGATCGCCCGGAAGCCGTCCCACTTGGCCTCGTACTGCATGCCGGGCGGGATCGCGGCGACGGGCTTGGCCAGCATCGGGGACACCGGGGGCATCACGGGGAGCTGCATGCCTCCGATGGTGGCCCGGCGGGCCGGACGGGGGCGGCGTGTCGCGTCCGCCCCGGCGTGTCGCGGGACGGGGGCGGGGCGGCCGGGTACCTAGCGTGGGGGCATGGCTGGAGCAGCGGTGGAACTGGAGGTCGGCGGCCGGACGGTGCGGCTGTCGAACCCGGACAAGGTGTACTACCCGGAGCCCGGGTACACGAAGCGGGACGTCGCCGAGTACTACCTGGCCCTCGCGCCCGGGGTGCTGCGCGGGCTGCGCGAGCGGCCGACCACGCTGCAGCGCTTCCCGGACGGGGTGGACGGCGAGTGGTTCTACCAGAAGCGCGCCCCGAAGAGCGTCCCGGACTGGCTGCCGACCGCGCGGATCGCCTTCCCGTCCGGGCGCACCGCCGACGAGGTGTGTCCGACCGAGGAGGCCGCGGTGCTGTGGGCGGCCAACCTGGGCTGCCTGACCTTCCACCCGTGGCCGGTGCGCCGGGCCGACACCGAGCACCCGGACGAGCTGCGGATCGACCTCGACCCGCAGCCCGGCACCGACTTCTCCGACGCCGTCCGCGCCGCGCTGCGACTGCGGCCGCTGCTGGCGGAGTTCGGGCTGACCGGCTGGCCCAAGACGTCCGGCGGCCGGGGCCTGCACGTGATCGTGCCGGTCGAGCCGCGCTGGACGTTCACCGAGTGCCGGCACGCGGTGATCGCGCTGGGCCGCGAGCTGGAGCACCGCTCGGGCGGCGAGGTCACCACCGCCTGGTGGAAGGAGGAGCGCGGCGCGCGGATCTTCGTCGACTACAACCAGATGGCCCGCGACCGCACCATCGCCTCCCCGTACTCGCTGCGGGCCGGCCCGTCGGCCACCGCCTCCGCGCCGCTGCGCTGGGAGGAGCTGGAGCGGGTCTCCCCCGCCGACTTCACGCTGCGCACGCTGCCCGGGCGGTTCGCCGAGCTCGGCGACGTGCACGCCGGGATGGACGGTCAACGGGCTTCGCTGGAACGGGTGTTGGAGCTGTACGCGGCCCAGGGCGCGGGCGACCTGCCCTACCCGCCGGACTTCCCGAAGATGCCGGGCGAGCCGTCCCGGGTGCGGCCGAGCCGGGCCCGGAAGCGGGACTGACGGCGGCGGTCCGCGGAAAAGCCGTGGAGCCCGGCCCGGGCCGTCCGTAGCATGCGCGGGTCGGCCCGCCCCGCACCCGGGGGCCCGTACCCGTCGGGGAGTTCGGAATGTCTGCTCAGCGCCTCCTGCTGCCGCGTTCGGCGCCGTCCGCCACCGGGCTCTCGTCCCGGGCGGTGGGGGCGCTGCTGGACCGGCTGGCGGAGCTGCCCGTCGAGTGCCACTCGCTGCTGGTGGTGCACCGGGGGCGGGTCGTCGCGGAGGGTTGGTGGGCGCCCTACTCGGCCGAACGGCCGCACCTGCTCTACTCGTTGACGAAGTCGTTCACCTCGGTGGCGGTGGGCCTCGCGGTCGCCGACGGCCTGCTGTCGCCGGCGGACCGGGTGGCGGACCTGCTGCCGGAGCGGGTGCCGGCCGGGGCATCGGCGCAGGCCCGCCGGATCACCGTGCACCACCTGCTGACGATGACCGCCGGGCACGCCGCGGACAGCCTGGAGGAGGCGTGGGCGCGGGAGCCGGACGACCTGGTGCGGGGCTTCCTCGGCCTGCCGTTCGACGCGCCCGAGGGGACCCGGCACGTCTACGACAACGCGACCACCTTCCTGCTGGCGCGGATCGTGGAGCGGGTCACCGGGCGCGGCCTGCCGGAGTTCCTCGACGAGCGGCTGTTCGGGCCGATGGGCGTCGACCACGCCGAGTGGGACCGGGTGGGCAGCGGCGCCGCGTTCGGCTTCCACGGGCTGCACCTGACCACCGAGGCGGTGGCGGCCTTCGGCGAGCTGCTGCTGCGCGGCGGCCGCTGGGGCGGGCGGCAGCTCGTCCCGCGCGCCTGGGTCGAGCGCGCGACGCGTCGGCACGTCGCCTCCGAGTCGTTCGTCAGCGGCGCGAGGGACCCGGACTTCTCCTGCGGCTACGGCTACCAGTTCTGGCGCTCCCGGCACGGCTACCACGGCCACGGCGCCTACGGGCAGCAGTGCGTGGTGGTCCCCGGGCACGAGCTGGTGGTGGCCGTGACCGCGCAGGGCGAGTCCCAGGCGGTGTTCGACGCCCTGTGGGAGTGCCTGCTGCCCGGTCTCGGCCGGGCGGACGGCGCGGCGGACGACGCGGCGCTGGCCGAGCGGCTGCGGCGGCTGTCGCTCCGGCCGGTGCCGGGCACGGCCGGACCGGGCCGGGCGGCCCGCGCGGAGCTGGACGCCACCGCCGGGGAGTCGGCGCTGCCGTCCGGGACGGCGGTCACCGTCGCACCGGTCGACGGCGGCTGGCGGGTCCGGCTCGGACCGCTCCCCGGCACCGGGGCCGTCCTCGACCTGGAGGTGGGCCACGGCACCTGGCGGGAGAGCGCCCCGCTCGGCCGCCCGGTGGTCGCCGCCGGGGCCTGGCAGGACGGCCGCTTCCTCGCCGACCTGTACGTGATCACCACTCCGCACCGCGTCCGGCTGACCGTCGACCCGGCGGCGGGAACGGCGACGGCCCGGTGGAGCACCCCGCCGCTGACCGGCCCCCGGCTGGAACTGCACCTGCGCGCACCGCTGATGACCCGGCCGGACGTCGCCTGACCGTTGGTGTCGCGCACCGCCGTGCCCGGCGCGTGGTCGGCCCCGGGCGCGCCGTCCGTCAGGTCGCCGCGACGTCGGACGGGCGGACGGGCGGACGGGCGGACGGGCGGACGGGCGGACGGTGGGGGGCAGGGCGGCCGAGCAGGTCGGCGAGGTCAGGGGTGGTGCCGGCCAGGAAGCCGCGGCGGACGCCGGTGGCGATCGAGGCGAGCATGGGCGGCTGGAACGGGAGGAGGCCGGGGGCCTCGTCCAGCAGGCGGCGCCGGTACTCGTCCAGGCCGATGCCGCAGTGCGGGACGCCGAGCCGGGCGGCGACCCGGGCGGCGGTGACGGGCAGGCCGACCAGGTCGAGGGTCCGGCCGCGGTGCGGGGCCGGGTCGGCCGCGACGGCCTGGTGCGGCGCACCGCGTACCCCGCCGTCCCGGCCCAGGCCGACTACCGGTTGACCGAGACGGGAGCCGGGCTGACCCACCTGGTGAAGGCGCTCGCCGACTGGTCGCTCGCGCACCGCGGCGCCATCGCCGGGGCCCGGGCGGCGTACGACCTGGAGCATCCGGGCCACGAGATCCGCTGACGACCGGACGGACGGACGGTGGGGGGCAGGGCGGGTCGAGCATCCGGTCGCGGCCGGCGTCGGTTCCCGTTCGACGCTGCGCCCGTCCTGCCCGCCGGGCGGAGGCGGAGCGGTTCCGTCCGGGAGGCGACGGGGGTCAGGGCGCGGGGAGGGCGGCCCATACGGTCTTGCCGCCGGGGAACGGGGAGACGCCCCACCGGGTGGAGATCCGCTCGACCACGTGCAGACCATGGCCGTGGGGCTGCCCGGGGCGCCAGGGCGCGGGCACGGGCCGGGTGAGCGCCCCGTCGGTGACCGCGACGGTCAGGTGGCCGTCGGCCAGGTCGACGTCCAGGCAGGTCACGCCCGGGGCGTGGTCGCAGGCGTTGGCCAGCAGCTCGCAGGCCACCAGCAGCACGTCGTCCCGCCGCCGGCCCGCCCCGTCGCCGTCGCCGCCACCGGCGTCGGGCAGGGCGGCCAGCACGTCGCGCACGCAGCCCAGGCCGGGTCCGACCGACCTGACTCCGCCGGGCCCGAACCGGAAGTGCCAGTGGTTCTCGCCGTCCCCGGGGCCCATGGCCGCCACCTCCTGCCTCGACGCCTGCGCGGCGCGCACGCGCACGCCACCCACGCGTCTTGCCAGTCGGGCCCGAACGCTAACGGGCGCCGGTGGCACCCGGGCGCCGGGGGGCTCCGGTTCCGTTCTCCGGGCGGTCCCGGGGCGGGTCGCTCCGTTCCCGGGGTTGTGTACCGGTCTCGGCAGGAGCAGGGTCGAAACAGGACACCACCGGACTCCCCTGCCGGAAGGACTCCGATCATGGACACCGTCCTCACCGCCGACCGGCGCCCCGCACCGCCGGGCACCCTGGTCCTCGCGCTGCGCGGCGACGCCGACCGCGACACCGAGCACGTCCTCGCCGCCGCCCTGCACCGGGCGCTGGCCGTCCGGCCCGCGCCCGAGACGCTCGTCGTCGACTGCTCCGAGCTGCGCTTCTGCTCCTCGTCCTGCCTGAACCAGCTGCTGCGCGCCCGGACCGCCGCGGCGGGGGCCGGGACGGTGCTCTGCCTCGCCGCCCCCGGCCCGGTGGTCGCCCGGCTGCTGGAGGTGACCGAGACCGACACCGTCTTCGAGGTCCTCCCCGCCGCGCCCCGGCCGCCCGCGCGGCCCGGGCCGTCCGCGCCGTCCGCGTCGCCCGCGTGCGGCCTGGCGTCGGCGGGGCGGGCGTGACCGCGGGCGGCGGGCGGGCGGGTCAGGACGGCTGCGGGGAGCGGTCCTTGACCAGGGCGGGCGCGGATCCGGGTTCGGGTGCGGTTTCTGGCGCGGGCGCGGATTCGGGCGCGGATTCGGACGCGGTTTCGGGCGCCGCCGGGCGGCGGACCAGGAGGACGACCAGGACGGCGGCGACCAGGCCGGCGGCGCCGGCGGTCAGGTAGACCCGGTCGAGGGCGGCGGCGTGGGCGTGGCGGGGGTCGGCGCCGCCCCGGTCGCGCAGGCTGTTCTGGAAGACGGTGCCGAGGACGGCGATGCCCAGGGCGAAGCCGAGCTGGCGGGCGGTGTTGAAGGCGCCGGAGGCCATGCCGGCGCGTTCGCGCGGGACGGTGGCGAGGGCCGCGGACATCATCTGCGGGGTGGCCAGGCCGACGCCGGTGCCGGTGACCAGCAGGCCGGGCAGCAGGACCGTCCAGCCGGAGCCGGGCGAGACCAGGGCGAGCAGCAGGGTGCCGGTGCCGATCAGGGCCAGGCCGAGGCCGATCGGCAGCCGCGGGGGTGCGCCGCGCAGCAGTCGGGTGCCGATCGGGGCGGTGACGAAGGCGGCGGCGGCGAGTGGGCAGACGGCGAGTCCGGCGCTCAACGGGCCGAGGTGGAGGACCTGTTGGAGCCACAGGCCGGTGTAGGTGAGCTGGGCGAAGGCGGCGGCGGTGAGCAGCAGTCCGGCGGCGGCGAGCCCGGCGAAGGCGGGGTTGCGCAGCAGGCCGAGGTCCAGCAGGGGGTGGGTGGTGCGCAGTTCGACGGCGGTGAAGACGGCGAGGGCGAGCGCGGCGGCGGCCAGGACGGTGAGTACCAGCGGGTCGCTCCAGCCGCGTTCGCCGCTCTCGATCAGGCCGTAGGTGAGGGCGGCGGCGAACAGGGTGAACGCGGTGGCGCCGGGCAGGTCGAAGCGTCCGGCGGGGCGGGCGGTGCGGGCCGGGTCGGCGGCGAGGCGGCGGACGGTGAGCCAGCCGGCCAGCGCGGCGACCGGCAGGTTGACCAGGAAGACCGAGCGCCAGCCGAACTGCTGGGTGAGCAGTCCGCCGAGCACCGGTCCGGCGGCGGCCGCGGCGCCGTTGACGGCGCCCCAGACGCCGAACGCGGTGCCCCGGTCGCGGCCCCGGTAGGCGGCGTTCAGCAGGGCGGTGGTGGAGGTCATCATGGCGGCGGCGCCGATGCCCTGGACGGCGCGGGCGGCGATCAGGGTGCCGGCGCCGGGGGCGAGCGCGCAGGCCAGCGAGGCGAGGCCGAAGACGGCGAGGCCGGTCAGGTAGAGGCGGCGGTGGCCGAGGCGGTCGCCGAGCGAGCCGAAGGCCGTCAGCAGGGCGGCGAGGGTGAGGGCGTACACGTCGACCACCCACTGCAGGGCGGTGAAGGTGGAGTGCAGGTCCTCGGACATCTCGGGCAGCGCGGTGTTCACGATGCTGGTGTCGACCAGCAGCATGAACGCGCCGACGCAGATGGCCGTCAGGGGTGTCCACTTGCGCACGGGACGGGTCGTCCTTCCGGGGCGGGGTCGCTTGTTCTCCCGGTACTTTCGGGCCGGGGTGCGGCTTTCCCCTAGCCGGTGCGCCACTTCCGGTGCTTTCCGACACTGTCTATCCTGGGGCGGTGGGATCCGACACGTACGATCTGATCGACCGACAACTGGTGCACGCGCTGCAGTTGGCGCCGCGGGCGGCGTTCAGCCGGCTGGCGGCGGTGCTGGGGGTGTCCGACCAGACGGTGGCGCGCCGGTACGGGCGGCTGCGCGGGGCGGGGGCGGTCCGGGTGCTGGGGTTGACCGATCCGGAGCGGCTGGGCGAGGCGCGCTGGCAGTTGCGGGTGCGCTGCGCGCCGGACTCGGCGGGGGCGGTGGCCGCCGCGCTGGCCCGCCGGGAGGACACCGTGTGGGTGTCGCTGAACTCGGGCGGGACGGAGATCTCCTGCACGACCCGGACCCCGCCGGAGCGCGCGGACCACTCGCTGCTGCTCCAGCACCTGCCGCGCACGCCGAGCGTGCTGAGCGTGGCCGCGCACTGCGTGCTGCACACCTTCTTCGGCGGCCCGCAGAGCCTGGTGGCCAAGTCCGGTGCGCTGAGCGCCGAACAGGTCGCGGCGCTCGCCCCGGACGGGCCGGAGACGGCCGGATCCGACTCCCCCGTACCGGAGTTGGACGCGACGGACCGCCGCCTGCTGGGCGTGCTGGCGGCGGACGGGCGGGCGCCGCTGGCCGAACTGGCCGCCGCCTGCGGGAAGTCGGAGAGCACGGTGCGCCGCCGACTGGAGGAGCTGACCGCGTCCGGCGCGCTCTACTTCGACCTGGACGTGGACTGGCGGATCTTCGGACTGCGCAGCCACACCTGCCTGTGGCTGAACGTGGTGCCGTCCGAACTCGCCGCGGCCGGTGAGGCGTTGGCCGCCCATCCGGAGGTGGCGTACGCCTGTGCGACGACCGGTCCGAGCAACCTGCACGCGGTGGTGATCACCCGCGGCGCGCGGGAGCTGTACGCCTACCTGACCACCCGGGTGGCGGCGCTGTCCGGGGTGCAGCACGTGGAGACCGCGCCGACCATCCGGACCGTCAAGGGGCCGGGGCCGCTGCCGCTGCCGACCCCGCGCGACAACTGACGCACCGTCAGGCAGGTTGCGGGATGCGGGCGGTGAGGTCCGCCAGGGCGTCGCGGGCGGTGGCGAGTTCGTCGATCCGGGCGTTCAGGTCGGCGAGCTGGACGGTCAGCCGGTCACGGACGCAGGGGTGCAGTTCGCCGTCCTCGTAGCAGGGCATCAGTTCGCGGATGGTGCGACTGGTGAGCCCGGCGGCGAGCAGTGCGCGGATCCGGCCGACCTGGACGGGCGCGTCGGCGGCGTACTCGCGGTGGCCGCCGGGGGTGCGGTGCGCGGTGAGCAACTCCTGCTGCTCGTAGTAGCGCAGCAGCCGCACCGGGACGCCGGTGGCCCTGGAGAGTTCGCCGATCCGCATCATGTGACCCACCTCACGCCGCTCCGCCTTGAACCTCTCACCGGTGTCACATCCTACGGTTGCCGACATGACGACGAACCAGAACACGAACGGTGCCGACACCGCCGCCGAGCCGGTGGCGCTCTACGGCTTCCTGACCCCGAAGGACGGCCACCGCGAGCAACTGCGGGGACTGCTGGCCGAACTGGTGGAGCCCTCGCGCTCGCACGCCGGCAGCCTGGTGTACCGGCTGCACGAGCAGGAGGACGGCCGGTTCTTCCTGTACGAGCTGTGGGCGAGCCGGGCGGACCTCGCGCTGCACCACGGCACGGCCGTGCTGAGGGAGGTGCTGGCGCGGCTCCCGGAGCACCTGGCCGGCGTTCCGGAAGCCTACGAGGGGTGGTTGGCCGGTGAGCCGGTCAGCTCCGCAGGAACTCGCGGTTGAGGCGGGAGATGCCGGTCAGCGGGATGCCCTTGGGGCAGGCGGTGGCGCACTCGCCGGTGTTGGTGCAGCCGCCGAAGCCCTCCGCGTCCATGGTCTCCACCATGTTCCGCACCCGGGAGGCCCGTTCGGGGGCGCCCTGCGGGAGCACGTTGAGGTGGACGACCTTGGCGGCGGTGAACAGCATCGCGGAGCCGTTGGGGCAGGCGGCGACGCAGGCCCCGCAGCCGATGCACTCGGCGTGCTCGAAGGCCAGGTCGGCGGCCTCCTTGGGGACGGGGGTGGCGTGCGCCTCGGGGGCGGAGCCGGTGGGGGCGGTGACGTAGCCGCCGGAGCCGATGATCCGGTCGAGGGCGGAGCGGTCCACCACCAGGTCGCGGACCACGGGGAAGGCGCCGGCCCGCCAGGGTTCGACGTCGATGGTGTCGCCGTCGGCGAAGTGCCGCATGTGCAGCTGGCAGGTGGTGGTGCGTTCGGGACCGTGGGCCTGGCCGTTGATGACCATGCCGCAGGCGCCGCAGATGCCCTCGCGGCAGTCGTGGTCGAAGGCGACCGGCCGTTCGCCGCGCAGGATCAGTTCCTCGTTGAGGGTGTCGAGCATCTCCAGGAAGGACATGTCCTCGCTGATCCCGGAGACCCGGTACTCGGTCATCTCGCCCGGGGTGTCCGGGCCTTGCTGGCGCCAGATGCGCAGGGTGAGGTTCACGCGTAGCTCCGCTGGGTGGGGTGGACGTGCTCGAAGACGAGCTCTTCCTGGTGCAGGACGGGGGCCTCGCCGGTGCCGGTGAACTCCCAGGCGGCGGCGTAGCCGAACTCCTCGTCGCGGCGGGCGGCTTCGCCGTCGGGGGTGGCGGACTCGGTGCGGAAGTGGCCGCCGCAGGACTCGGCGCGGTGCAGCGCGTCCAGGCACATGAGTTCGGCGAGTTCGAAGTAGTCGACCAGCCGGTTGGCCTTCTCCAGTGCCTGGTTGAGCTCCTCGCCGGTGCCGGGCACCTTGATCCGGCGCCAGAACTCCTCCCGGATCCGCGGGATCCGGGCCAGCGCGCGGCGCAGCCCGGCCTCGTCGCGGGCCATTCCGCACTCCTCCCAGAGGAGTTCGCCGAGTTCGCGGTGGAAGGAGTCGGGGGTGCGGTCGCCGTCGACGGCCAGGATCAGGTTCAGCCGGTCGGCGGACTCGGCTTCCACGGCGGCGAGTTCGGGGTGGTCGGCGGGGACGGCGGCGAGCTTGGTGCGGCCCAGGTAGTCGTTGAGGGTGGGCGGCAGCACGAAGTAGCCGTCGGCGAGGCCCTGCATCAGGGCGCTGGCGCCGAGCCGGTTGGCGCCGTGGTCGGAGAAGTTGGCCTCGCCGATCGCGAACAGGCCCGGGATCGTGGTCTGCAGGTCGTAGTCGACCCAGAGGCCGCCCATCGTGTAGTGGATCGCCGGGTAGATCCGCATCGGGACGGTGTACGGGTCCTCGGCGGTGATCCGCTGGTACATCTCGAACAGGTTGCCGTACTTGGCCTCGACGGCGTCCCGGCCGAGCCGGGCGATCGCGTCGGCGAAGTCCAGGTAGACGCCCTGCCCGCCGGGGCCGACGCCGCGGCCCTCGTCGCAGACCACCTTGGCGGCCCGGGAGGCGATGTCGCGGGGCACCAGGTTGCCGAACGCCGGGTAGATCCGCTCCAGGTAGTAGTCCCGCTCGTCCTCGGGGATCTGCCCGGCGGGGCGGGTGTCGCCCTTCGCCTTCGGGACCCAGATCCGGCCGTCGTTGCGCAGCGACTCGCTCATCAGGGTCAGTTTGGACTGGTGGTCGCCGGAGCGCGGGATGCAGGTGGGGTGGATCTGGGTGAAGCACGGGTTCGCGAACAGGGCGCCGCGCCGGTGGGCCCGCCAGATCGCCGTCGCGTTGGAGTTCTTGGCGTTGGTGGAGAGGTAGAAGACGTTGCCGTAGCCGCCGGTGGCCAGCACCACGGCGTCCGCGGTGTACGAGCGGATCTCGCCGGTGACCAGGTCGCGGGCGACGATGCCGCGGGCCCGGCCGTCGACCACCAGCAGGTCGAGCATCTCGGTGCGCGGGTGCATCTCGACGTTCCCGGCGGCGATCTGCCGGGACAGCGCCTGGTAGGCGCCGAGCAGCAGCTGCTGGCCGGTCTGGCCGCGGGCGTAGAAGGTGCGGGAGACCTGGACGCCGCCGAAGGAGCGGGTGTCGAGCAGGCCGCCGTACTCGCGGGCGAACGGGACGCCCTGGGCCACGCACTGGTCGATGATCTCCACCGAGACCTCGGCCAGGCGGTGCACGTTGGACTCGCGGGCCCGGAAGTCGCCGCCCTTGACGGTGTCGTAGAACAGCCGGCGCACCGAGTCGCCGTCGTTGCGGTAGTTCTTGGCCGCGTTGATGCCGCCCTGGGCGGCGATCGAGTGAGCGCGCCGCGGGGAGTCCTGGAAGCAGAACTGGACGACGTGGTAGCCCTGTTCGGCCAGCGTCGCGCCGGCCGCACCGCCGGCCAGGCCGGTGCCGACCACGATCACGGTGTGCTTGCGGCGGTTGGCCGGGTTGACCAGCTTGGCCTCGAACCGCCGCCGCTCCCAGCGCTGTTCGATCGGCCCGGCCGGGGCGGCGGTGTCGGCGACCGGCGCGCCGAGGGTGTAGTCGAGGTAGCTCATTGCCGTGCTCCCGGTGGGGTGTGGGGGGTTCATCGGACCAGTCCGGCCATCACGGCCACCGGCACCGACAGGAACCCGGCGGTCAGCAGCAGCGCCAGCCCGTTCGCGGCGAGCTTCAACGCCCGGTCCCGGCGCGGGTCGTTGGCGCCGAGGGTCTGCGCGGCGCTCCAGAACCCGTGCCGCACGTGCAGGCCGAGCGCCAGCATCGCCAGGCAGTAGATCGCGCCCGAGTACCAGGTCGAGAAGGAGGCGACGATGTTCTGGTACGGGTGGCCCTCCTCGGCGGCCGGGTTCACCGTGAGGGTGGTCAGGTCGAGGATGTGCCAGACCACGAACAGGCCGAGGATCACCCCGCCCCAGCGCATCGTCCGGGTCGCGTACGTCGCCCGCTGCCGCCGGTGCACGTACTTCACCGGGCGGGCCCGCACGTCCCGGCGGGAGAACTGGTAGGCGGCGGTGCCGTGGGCGACCACCGCCGCCAGCAGGACCAGCCGGGCCAGCCAGAGGAACCAGCCGTGGTGCAGGAACGGCTCGCCGATGGTGCGCAGCCAGTGCGCGTAGCCGTTGATGTCGTCCGGGCCGAAGAACACCTTGAGGTTGCCGAGCATGTGGGCGACCAGGTAGGCCAGCATCAGCAGGCCGCTGACCGCCATCACCGCCTTCTTGCCGACCGAGCTGCGCCACAGCGACGCCAGGGAGGACGGGTGCCGGCCGGGGGCGGGGGTCCGGTTCGTCCGGTTCGTCCGGGTAGCAGGAGCCATGACCATGACCGTAAGCCGGGCGTGTCGCGGGTGTCCAAGACATGGAAGCGCTGATCACGATAGGCAATGCCTATGATGGCTGGTGTGCAGTTGCAGCAGCTCGCCTACTTCGTCGCGGTCGCCGACGCCCGGCACTTCACCCGGGCCGCCGAGCTGAGCCACGTCTCGCAGCCCTCGCTCTCCCAGCAGGTCCGCGCCCTGGAACGGGAGTTGGGCGCCGAGCTGTTCCACCGCTCGCGCTCCGGGACGACCCTGACCGACGCCGGCCAGGCCCTGCTGCCGCTGGCCCGCCGGATCCTGGCCGACGCGGACAGCGCCCGGCGGGCCGTCGCCGAGACGGTGCAGCTGCGCCGCGGCCGGGTCCGCTTCGGCGCGCCGCCCTCGCTGTGCGCCAGCCTCGTCCCGCAGGTGCTGGGCAGCTACCGGGCCCGGCACCCCGGGGTGGACCTGCGGCTCACCGAGGGCGGCTCGCGCGACCTGGTCCGCGACCTGGAGGCCGGGCAGCTGGACCTCGCGCTGGTCATCACCCCCGCCTCCGCCGCCACCGACCCGCTGGCCGTCACCCCGCTGCTGCACGAGGACCTGGTGCTGGTCTCGGCGGCCCCGCTCCCCCGCCGCCGGGCCCGGATCGCCGACCTGCGCGGCCGGGACCTGGTGATGTTCCGCGAGGGCTACGACGTCCGCGAGACCACCCTGGCGGCCTGCCGGGCGGCCGGGTTCGAGCCCTCGTACGCGGTCGAGGGCGGTGAGATGGACGCCGTGCTGGCCGCCGTCCGGGCCGGGCTGGGCCCCGCGGTCGTCCCCGGCATGGTCGCCGCCAGCGCCGCCCTGCCCAGCACCCCCTTCGCCCCGCCCGGCCTCGGCCGCACCATCGCCCTCGCCCACGGCCGCGACCTGCCGCTCACCCGGGCCGCGGACACGTTCCGCGAGACGCTGCTCGCCTACCTCCGGGAGGCCGACCGCACCGACTCGCTACCCCCGGGCACCCGGCTGCTCCCCACCCCCTGACCCCCGGCGGGCCGCGCGTATAGGGTGGGTGCACGGAACATCAGTGCGACGAGAGGTGGTCCGGGTGACCGGGAGCGTGGTTGCGGTCAGCAGCAACGGGGAGTACTCGTTCACGAAGCCGAACCGGGAGGGGATCCGGCTGCTGGAGGGCCTCGGGGTCGAGGGGGACGTGCACGCCGGGGTGACGGTGAAGCACCGCTCCCGGGTCGCGCAGGACCCGTCCCAGCCGAACCTGCGGCAGGTGCACCTGATGCACGCCGAGCTGTTCGAGGAACTGGCGGAGGCCGGATTCACCGTCGAGCCGGGCCAGTTGGGCGAGAACGTCACCACCCGGGGCGTCGACCTGCTGGGGCTGCCGGTCGGCGCGGTGCTGCGCTTCGGGGACGCGGCCGAGGTCGAGGTGACCGGGCTGCGCAACCCGTGCGCGCAGATCGACAACTTCCGGCACGGCCTGCTCAAGCAGGTGGTGGGGCGGGACGCGACCGGGGCGGTGGTCCGCAAGGCCGGGATCATGGGCGTGGTCCGCTCCGGCGGCGAGGTCCGCCCCGGCGACGGCATCACCGTCACGCTGCCGCCCGAACCGCACCGGCCGCTCGACCGGGTCTGAGCGCGTCCGGCCGGTGTTTCCGGTGGCGCCCGGTCGGCGCTTCCGGTGGCGGCCGGTCAGTCCCGGTGGCGGGCCAGTTCGGCCCGGCCCCGGACCCCGTACTGGCGGTAGAGGCGGGTCAGGTTGGCCTCGACGGCCTTGACCGAGAGGTGCAGGCGGGCGGCGATCTCGCGGTTGGTGGCGCCGGAGCGGATCAGGGCGAGGATCTGCTGCTGCATGGGGGTGGGGTCGGCCTCCAGGGCGTCGAGGGCGGCCAGGGCGGCGGCGTGCTGCTGCCAGGGCAGGCAGCCGGCGGCGGTGTAGCGGGCGTGGGCCTCCTGGAGGGCGGTGCGGGCGGCGGCGCGGCGGCGGGCCCGGCGCTCCAGGGCGCCCAGCGCGAGGTGGGCGCGGGCGATTTCGAGCGGGTAGGGGTGGGTGGCGGGGAGCAGCGCGCGCAGCGTGTCGGCGGCGCGGCGGGGGTCGGTGGCGGCGGCGAGGTGGGCTTCGGCCCGGTGCAGGCCGAGGGTGAGGACCTCGCGGCCGAGCCGGGTGGCGCGTTCGCGGGCGTCGGCGAGGGTGGCGGCGGCCTCCTCGGGGCGGCCGGAGAGGGCGAGCGCCTCGGCCAGGTCGGCGTCCACCAGGAAGAGGGAGGGGTCGGTGAACTCCATGCGGCGCAGCAGGAGTTGGCACCGGGTGAGGTGTTCGGCGGCGGCCGGGTGGTTGCCGCGCAGGAGTTCGACCCGGCCGCGCAGTCCGTGGGCGTAGGCGAGCCACTCGCGGTCGTGGTCGTTCTCGGCGGCGCGGATCGCGGAGTCCAGCAGGTGGGCGGCGCGGTCGGCGGTGCCGCCGTTGAGTTCGGCGGCGCCGCCGAGCACCCGGGCCGGGCCGGGGCTGGGTTCGATGCGTTCGCGCAGGTCGTGGGCGGCGCGGCCGGCGGCGTACGCCTCGGTGCAGCGGCCCGCGCGTTCGTAGACGGAGGCGGAGATGTAGAGGACGTTGGCGAGGTCCTCGGTGCGGCCGGCGGCTTCGACCTCGGCGCGCAGGGCTTCGACCTCGGCGACGGCGCGGGGCAGGTCGCCGCTGCGCAGGGCGGCGACGGCGAGTCCTTCGCGGCAGAACACGGCGGCGGCTGTGGGGGGCCGTCCGGCGGCGAGGCGGCAGCCGCGTTCGAGTTGGGCCAGGCCGAGGGCGGGGTCGGTGAGCAGGGTCAACGGGGCGCGCTGGGCGAGGAGTTCGACCAGTAGGTCGGGGTCGTCGGCCTGGTCGGCGTGCTTCTCGGCGGTGGCGAGTTCGGCGAGCCCTTCGGCCCGGTCGCCGCGGTGCAGGGCGCGGACGGCGCGCTCCTGGTGGACGGCGGCGGTGAGCGCGGGGTGGCCGCCGGTGTCCTCGGCGGCGGCGGCGAGCAGGGGTTCGGCGCCGGGGTGGTCGGGGCCGAGCAGCCGGGCGAGCAGCAGCCGGGCGTGCACCCGGACGTCGGCGGCGGGGGCGCTCTCCAGGCGTTCGCCGCAGGCGCGGGCGAGGTCGGGCAGTCCGGCGGCGGCGGCGTTGCGGGCGGCGGAGAGCAGGCGGCGTCCGGCGGTGTCGGGGTCGGGGGTGTGGTCGGCGGCGAGGCGGAGCAGTTCGGCGGCGGTGCCGGGGGCGCCGCGGGTGAGTGCGGTGTCGGCGGCGCGGTGCAGCCGGGAGGCGAGCTGCGGGTCGGCGGCGTCGGCGGCGAGGGCCTGGTGGCGGACCTGTTCGACCGGGTCGGCGGCGAGGTCGGCGAGCAGCCGGTGGGCGTCGCGCAGGGCGGCGGGGGTGGCGTCGGCGAGCACGACTTCGGCGACCAGGGGGTGGCTGAACTGGGGCGTGCCGGCGGGGGTCGGCTGGACGATGCCGTGTCGGCGGGCGGCGGCGAGCGGCTCGGTGACGGTGTCGGGCAGGCCGGTGCCGGTCCGGGCGGCGGCCAGGACGGTGAGCGACTGCCGTGCGGCGTCGGGGAGTTCGCCGAGCCGGGCGGAGACCAGGGCGCGCAGCCGGTGCGGGACGTCGAGCGGGCGGGCGGGGTCGGCGGCGAGTGCGCTCTCGCTGCTGCCGGCGGCCAGTGAGCGGCCCAACTCCAGGGCGTAGTAGGGGTTTCCACCGCTGACGGTGTGCACCCGGGTGAGGGTGAGGCCGCTGAGGCGCAGGTCGAGGCGTTCGCGCAGCAGGGCGCCGGTGCCGCGTTCGCCGAGCGGTCCGACGGCGATCTCGCGGGCGGCGGGCGGGCAGAGTGCGCCCATCTCGGGTGCGGCGTCGGCGTGTTCGGTGCGTTCGGTGACGGCGAAGCGGACCCGGCGGTCGGTGAGCCGGCGGGCGGTGAAGGCGATGACCTGGCGGCTGGCTTCGTCGAGCCACTGGGTGTCGTCGAGCAGGACGAGCACGGGGCCGCGCTGGGCGAGCCGGCGCAGGGCTTCCAGGACGGCCACCCGGACGGCCAACGGGTCGGTGGGGGTGCCGGGTTGGGGGGCGCGGTGCAGCAGCGCGCACTCCAGGGCCTGGCGCAGGTGGTCGGGCAGTTCCTCGGCGAGGCCGGGGAGGGCTTCGCCGAGCAGGTCGATCAGGGCGAGGTGCGGCAGGTCCGCCTCGGCGGCGGTGGGGCTGCTGCGCAGGACGGTGCCGCCGGCCGGTCCGGTCTCCTGGGCGAGTGCGTCGAGCAGTGCGGTCTTCCCGATCCCGGCCGGCCCGTGCAGCAGGACGCCGCCGGTGGCGGTGAGTGCGGCCCGGATCTCGGCGAGCAGGTGGGTGCGGTCGACGAGTGGGGGCTCGGTCGGGTCCGCCGGGGTGGTGGCGGCTCCGGTCGGGCCGGGGAGGATGCCGGTCATGGCGGTCAGTGTGCCGTCTCGGAACCGGCTGCGCGAGGGTGTCGCATGAACACGACACCCTCACGAGTCGCTGTTAAGTCCCTTTTAAGGCTTGATCGTTGGGAACTTCAGGGAACCTCCGTCAGCCGACACTGACGTCGTCGAGCAGGAAGACGGTGGACAGGTAGGCGTCCTCCTGGCCGGTGAAGGAGAGGCTGACGGTCTGGCCCGCGAAGGCGCTCAGGTCGACGGTCTTCTGCACGTAGCCGGCGGAGGCGTTGGCGTTGGAGTACGTCGCCACGGTCTGGCCGTTGACGTTCACCTTCAGGGTGTCGTAGGCGGTGGAGCCGGACTCCTGGGTGGTGACCTTGAGCCAGAAGGTGAGCTTGGGGCTGCCGGTGGGCACCGCGACGCTGCTCTGCGAGAGGGTCTCGCTGGCGGCGGAGCCGTAGCCCATCATCCAGGCGTACCAGGAGCCGCCGTGCGCGGCCTGCTGGGTGGAGTTGGTGATGTCGTTGGCGCTCTGGGTCCAACCGGTGGCGCCCTGCTCGAAGTTCCCGTTGACCAGCGCGTTGCCCGGGTTGGGGTTGCCGGTGGGCGAGGAGGTCGGAGACGGGGTGGGCGACTGGTTGCCGCCCGGGTCGGGCAGCGCGGTGCCGAGCGAGACTGCGGCCCACGCCTTGGAGACGATGTACCGCTCCTGCGAGTTCGCCCCGTACAGGTCGGAGGCGGCCTGCAGGGTCGCGGTGCGCGCCGAGGAGTAGTTGGTGGTGGAGGTCATGTAGGTGGACAGGGCGCGGTACCAGATCGCCGCGGCCTTGTCCTTGCCGATGCCGCTGAAGGTGTCGCCGTTGCACGGGGTGCCGTTGTGCGGCAGGCCGCCGATGGTCTTGGCGCCGGTGCCCTCGGCGGCCAGGTAGAAGAAGTGGTTGGCGATGCCGGACGAGTAGTGCACGTCGACCTGGCCGGCCCGGCTGCTGTAGCAGGACAGCGAGGAGCCGTCGGCGGCCGGGTTGTCCATCCGGCGCAGGTAGCCGTTGCCCATCCGGAGCTTCTCGCCGATGTAGTAGTCGCCGGGGTCGGTGGCGTTGTTGGCGTAGAACTCGACCATGGTGCCGAAGATGTCGGAGGTCGCCTCGTTGAGGCCGCCGGACTCGCCGGAGTAGTTCAGGTTGGCGGTGGCGGCGGTGACGCCGTGGCTCATCTCGTGGCCGGAGACGTCCAGCGCGGTCAGCGGCGTGTTGCCGTTCTGCGAGGAGCCGTCGCCGAAGGACATGCAGAAGCAGGAGTCGTCGTAGAACGCGTTCAGCAGCTGGTTGTCCACGTGCACGTACGCGGGGGCGCCGCGGCCGTCGTTGCGGATGCCGGAGCGGTTGAAGGTGTTCTTGTAGAAGTCCCAGGTCTTCGCCAGGCCGTAGGAGGCGTCCACCGCGGCGCTCTCCCGGCTCGAAGTGGAGCCGTTGCCCCAGGAGTTGGACGACTTGGAGAAGGTCCGGGCGTTCTGCGCCGGGTTCGACTGCGGGCTGTTGTACGAGTCGTAGACGACCGTGGAGCCGTGCAGCGCGTCGGTCAGCGTGTAGCCGCTGCCGCCCTGGCTGGTCTCGATGGAGACCTGGCCGACGTTGACGCCGTTGCCGGTGCCGGAGACGGTCTGGTTGACCTCGTACTGGTCGAGCACCACGCCGCTGGCGGCGTCCAGCAGGACCGCCTCGCGGGAGTCGGCGCCCGCCTCGCCGGCGCCGGTGACGGTGTTGCGGTAGGCCAGCACCGGGACCTTGCCGACCGCCCAGACCACCAGCTGGCTGGTGTCGAGGTTGGTGGTGCGGGCCTGCTTGACGTGCTTGGCGCTGCGCACGGCGGTGGCCGAGGCGTCCTTGCCGGTCAGCTTGGGCGTCACGCCCGCCACCTCGATCGCGCCCTCGTGGGCCCAGGTGGTCGAGGTGGGCTTGCCGTTCTTCGCGTAGTGCACGACCAGGTCGCCGCCGACCACCGGCAGCCCGCGGTAGGTGCGGTCGTAGCGCACGTGCCGGGAACCGTCGTTGTCGACCATCACGTCCTTGGGCAGCAGGCGCTCGTCCGCGCCGAGGCCCAGGCTCTTGGCGAGCCCCTTGGCCTCCTTCTCCGCCTGCTCCATCACCGTGGCGCGGCCCAGCGCGGTCATCGCCTGGTACCCGGCACCGTTCGCGGTGGTGCCGCTGGCCAGTGCGGGGGACTGGGAACTCGCCACTGCCACGGTGCCCAGGGTGAGGGCGGCCGCAACAGCTGCCGCCAGAGCGGTCTTGCGGTTCATCGGGTTTCCTCCCACCGAGCCGGGGTTGATGGGGGACGGCCGCGACGCCGATGGGGTGTGGCGTCGCGGCCGGTTTCAGCTCGGCGGCAGGACGCTAGGACCGCGGAGCACCTCCGCGACATGCCCTCGCCGACCCGGCAAGGGCCGGTCAAGGGTGCGCCGCCCCCTCCCCCGGGGAACCCTTCCGACGTGCGGCCGGCCGGCGCCCGTCACCCCGGGCACGTGCTCAACGGGCGATCCGGAAGCCGATGTTGCCGCTGGAGCTGTCGGGGGTGTTGGCGGACCGGGCGGCCAGCCGGTAGCGGTTGCAGTAGGAGGCGTGGCACATGTGGGAGCCGCCGCGCATGACCCGGGCGGGGCCGGTGGGCGGGCCGAGCGGGTCCTGCCGGGTGGCGGGGGTGTCCGGGCGGTGGTGGTCGGGGCTGAACCGGTCGGCGCACCACTCCCACACGTTGCCGAGCACGTTGTAGAGGCCGTGGCCGTTGGGGCGGTAGGAGCGGACCGGGGCGGTGGAGCGGTGCCGGCCGACGCTGCGGGCCGGGAAGTCGCCCTGCCAGATATTGAGCATCTCCCGTCCGCCGGGGGCGAGTTCGTCGCCCCACGGGTAGCGGGTGCCGACCGTCCCGCCGCGCGCGGCGTACTCCCACTGGGCCTCGGTGGGCAGCCGGGTGCCGGACCAGGCGCAGTACGCCCGGGCGTCGTTCCAGGAGACGTGCACCACGGGGTGCTGCTGGCGGGCGGCGAAGTCGCTGCCGGGGCCCTCGGGGGCGCGCCAGCTGGCGCCCTCGACGGCCCGCCACCACGGGGTGGCGGCGACCTGCGGGGAGGCGGCGCGCACCCGGTCGGCGAGGAAGCCCTCGAAGACGAAGCTGGAGCCGAAGCGCTCGGCGTCGGTGACGTGCCCGGTCTCCCGGACGAAGGAGGCGAACTCGGCGTTGGTGACGGTGGTCGCCGCGATCGCGAACGGCGTGAGCCGCACCTCGCGGACCGGGCCCTCGCCGTCCCCCGGAACGCCGTCCGGGTCCTGACCGCCCATCAGGAACGCCCCGCCGGGCAGGGCCAGCAGCCCGCGGGCGGCCCGCAGCGCGGCGGGCGAGAGGGCCGCGGGAGCGGGAGGCACCGGGGGCGCGGGGGGCGCGGCAGCCGCCGGGGGCGCGGGGGGCACGGGGGGCGCGGCTTCCAGGGTCAGGACGGGCAGGGTGGGCAGCGGGGTCGGTACGGACGGGCCGAGGTCGGCGGGCTCGTGCCCGGGGGTGCAGCAGGAGAGCATGGCGGCCTCTTCTTCGCGGGGGGTGCGGGGTCCGGCCGGCCGCCGGGGAGACGACCGGCCGGGGCTCGGAGGGGTGTCACGGGGGGTGTCGCGGGGGGGTGGGTCAGGCGGTGCGCTCGGCGTTGAGGGTGGCCGCGAGGGCCGGGACGCCGAGCGCCTGCTCCTGGGCCGGGGTGGCCTGGTACAGCTTGTTGACCAGCTGGTACGGGTCGGCGTCCAGGTCGTAGTACTCCCGGAAGGCGACCTCGCCGGTGCCGACGGGCAGGCCGTCCGCATCGGTGTGCAGCTTGTAGTACTCGGTGTACTGCTCGGTCCTCGACAGGTAGGAGGACCAGGTGTGCGGGCTCCCGGCCTGGTGGGGGCCCTGCTCCCACCACTCGACCAGCAGGTGGTCGCGGCTGTACGGGCCGAGCAGCGAGTGTCCGTCGACCGCCCAGTCGGGGGTGATCCCGGCAGCCTCCAGGACGGTGGGGGCGATGTCGATGTTGGCCACGATCCGGTGGTCGGCGGGGCTGCCCGCGCCGAGGCCGCCGGCCGGCCAGGAGACGTAGAACGGCACCTCGACGGAAGGCAGGTAGGGCACCGACTTCTTGGACCAGCCGTGGTCGGCCCAGGTGTAGCCGTTGTCACCGAGGTAGACCACCAAGGTGTTCTGCAACTGCCCGAGCGCGGCCAGCCTGTCGTGGATCGCCTGCACCGCGTCGTCCACCGAGAGCAGCGTGCGCAGCTGGTTGGCCCGCACCTGGCGTCCGGTGGCGAGGGTGCCGGTGGAGTTCTGGATCCACGCGGGCTTGTCGCTGCGGTCGGCCTCGTCGACCGACGGGCGGCCGTTCCAGACCGGGACGGTCGTGTCGGCGTACTTGGGCTCGGGGGTGTTCGGCGCGTGCGGGGCCTTCGGCGCGACGAACGCGAACCAGGGGCGGGTGTCGGTGGCGGCCTTGTCGAGGAAGGCCAGCGCGCGGTCGCGGATGACCGAGGTGGAGTAGCCGGGGATGGTGTGCACGGTGCCGTTGTCGTTGTACTGCCCGTCGTTGTAGACCACCGGGTCCGACAGCAGCCACTCCTCGAAGTGCGGCGGGTTGTCGGCCGGCTGCCAGGCGTTCAGGTACTTGCCGAACAGGCCGGTGCGGTAACCGGCCTGGCGGAGCGCCCGCTGGATCGTGTCGTGCTGGTCGAGGTTGTACGGGTGGCCGTTGTCGCGGACGCCGTGGTGGTGGGCGTACTTCCCGCTGAAGATCGACGAGCGGGACGGCGCGCACAGCGGCGTGGTGACGTGCCCGGAGGTGAACCGCACGCCGTGGCCGACCAGCCAGTCCACCGTCTTCGGGGTGGCCCACTCGGTCTGCTTGGGCTGGTCGTCGGTGAGGATCACCAGGATGTTGGGCCGGGCGCCGGCCGCGGCGGCGGCGCTCCCGGCGCCCAGGCCCAGCGGCAGCGCGGTGGCGGCGGCCACCGAGGCGGCGCCGGCCAGGAAGCCACGGCGACCCAACTTCGTTTCTTCGCGGGGAGGTTCGGGGTTCCGACTCATGGTGTGCGTGCCCTTTCGCTGGAGTCACCGGAGGAGTGGCGGCAGGCGGTGCGAGTCGGCGGGCGTCCCCGGCCGGCGGATCGTGCGCGGCGCGCTGACGGTGAACCTAAGGGCGCGCCGAGGCCGCCCGCAATCGGCTGCGGGCAGACAACGCACGCTTTTCACGGGCCCGTTGCAATGTTTCGCACACCGCCCGAAACCCCCGGCGCCCCGGCCGGCCGACCGGTGCACCCGTACGTCCGGCCCTTCGTGGACGAGGGCGCGGACGCGGTGGACGCCGGCGGAGGAGCGGGCCGGGAGCCGGGGCCGGGCGGGACGGGAGGCTGCGGCACGGCGGCGAAAACGGGTGTCCGGCGCCGGTCCGGGCGTCCTAAGGTGGACGGCGTGGACGGCGTGGACGGAGTGCGCGAAGCGGAACTGCTGCCGGACCTGGACGGGGCGGAGCCCGGCCTGGTCGTGCTGATGTGCGGGCTGCCCGGCTCGGGCAAGAGCACCTGCGCGAAGGCGCTGGAGCGGCGCGGCTTCGTCCGGCTGTCGATCGACGAGGTGGTGTGGGCCCGGACCGGGCGGGACGCGGCGCTGCTGGACCCGGCGGTGTACGAGCGGCTCAAGGCGGAGGCCGAGGAGGAGCTGTGGCAGGAGCTCGTCCGGTTGCTGGAGGCCCGCCGCCCGGTGGTGGTCGACTACAGCTTCTGGCGGCGGAGCACCCGGGAGCGCTACAAGGCGCTGGTCGAACGGCACGGCTGCCGCTGGGAGTTGGTGCGGCTGCGGGCCGAACTGCCGGTCCTGCTGCGCCGCCTCGCGGTCCGCAACCGGCGCGAGGACGCCAACAGCGTCACCGTCTCCGCGGAGACCCTGCGGCGCTACTTCGACGCCTTCGAGGAGCCGGTCGGCGAGGGCGAGCGGGTGATCCAGCAGTACTGAGCGCGGGCCGGGGCCTCACCTGGCCAGGTCGCGGACCAGGGTGCTGCTGACCTGCGGCAGTTCGCCGTACTCGGGGTCGTCGCAGGCGACCGGGAGTTGGTGGATCACGGCGGCCAGCCGGGGCGGGAGCTTCACGTCCAGCCCTTCGTGGCACAGCGCGAGCAGCTCGGCCAGCACCCCGGCCGGGAGCAGCGCGTCCCGGAAGCCGAGCACCCGCTGCGGGGGGCGGGGACCGGCGGCCAGCGCCTCGGCCTGGCGGCGCCAGACCTCGGCGTCCAGGAACTCGCCGAGGCTGCGGTGCAGCAGGCTCAGGCAGGACGCGGCGGTGTAGGAGCCGGCGCCGGCCGCGAACTGCCACCAGAACTGGGCGCCCTCGCGGTGGTGCGCGGCGTGCAGCAGGGCGCCCAGGACGAGGGCGCCCTCGGGGTGGATCCGGCGGTCGTTGACGAGCAGGTCCAGCGAGGCGGCGGCGGTCGGCATCGCCAGCAACAGGCTGGTGGCGAGGTCGAGTTCGTGGGCGGCCTGCAGGTGCTCGGAGGGGAAGGGGCGCGGGGCGGTCAGCAGCCGCTCCCAGGACACGCCGGTGTCGTCGGGGCGCGGCCGGGACGTCCGGGTGGGCGAGTGGAGGCCGTCGCGTCCGGCGCTCATCGGTGCTCCTCGCTCATCCGTGCTGCCCGCTCATCGGTGCCGCCTCTCCGTCGGTGCCGCCCGCTCACCGGTGCCGCTCGCGGTGGCCGCCGAGGGCGGCGGCCAGCCGGTCGAGGGCCTGGCCCGCGGTGGAGCGCACGTTGGCCTCCGTGGTGGCCAGGCAGTCGGCGATCTGGGTGTCCGTCAGGCCGAGCAGGTAGCGCAGCACCACGACGTCGTGGCGCCGTTCGGACAGTCCGCACAGCGCAGCGTACAACCGCTCGTGGCTCGCGCCGGTCTCCGGCAGGTGGTGCGCCCGCTCGGCGGCGACCCGCACCGCGCGCACCCAGCGCGGGACCAGCCCCGGCGCGGGCGGCGGCTCGCCGTCCATCATCCGCCGCAGCAGGGCCGCGCCGACCTCCTCCTTGAGGATCGTCCACGCCTGGAACGCCGGGAACTCCTCGCGCAGGATCCGCGGCCACTCCCGCCAGACCCGGCCCTTCGCGGTCTCCACCGCCTCGCGCGCGGCGCCGTCGTGCAGGCGGGTGCCCGCGAAGCCGGACCACGTCCGGTGGTGGGTGTCGCAGAACGCGTCGAACGTCAGGCGGTGCCGGTCCCCCACCGTCCAGTCACTTTCGGAGCCGTCCCCGTTCGCGCGGGGAGCAAACTCGTTGCCCTGTGACGTCACGCACCCAACTCCTCCCCAGCGGTACCGGGCCGACGGCCGGCACGGCGCCGCCGCAGGAACTCACGTCCCCTGGAAGAACATTAAGGCGCATCAGGTACCGAGATGCTAATCCGGCACAAGAGGTTTCAAGATCAGACATAAGTCGCTCTAGCCGAAAACCTGCCTATCCAGGGCGATGACCGTTCCTGACCGCCCGACGACCGCTTCCGACCGTTTCGCCGACCATCGCACTGGACCGGTCCCGCACCCTTGCCTGTCCGTTCGCCCGTGTGGGCATAGTGGGGGCGCAGTGACGGACGATCAGGGGGAGACCATGACGACGGCAGGCGAGCGGACCGACGGGGTCGAGGTCAGCCTCGACATCCACCTGGCGCACTCGGCGCGCATGTACGACTTCTACCTGGGCGGCACCACCAACTTCCCGGCCGACCGGGAGGCCGCCGGCCGCGCCCTGGCCGTCTTCCCCTACGCCCGCTCCGCCGCCCGCGCCAACCGCGCCTTCATGCGCCGCACCACCCGCCGGCTCGCCGAGGCGGGCATCCGCCAGTTCCTCGACATCGGCACCGGCATCCCCACCTCCCCGAACCTGCACGAGGTCGCCCAGCGGATCGCGCCGGACGCCGCGGTGGTCTACGCCGACAACGACCCGATCGTGCTGCTGCACGCCCAGGCCCTGCTGCGCGGCACCGAACAGGGCGTCACCGCCTACGTCCAGGCCGACGTGCGCGAACCCGACGCCCTGCTGGAGGCCGCCGCCCGCACCCTCGACTTCGACCGGCCGATCGCGCTCAGCATGAACGCCCTGCTGCACTTCGTCCCGGACGAGGCGCACCGGATCACCGAGCGCCTCAAGTCCCGACTGCCCAGCGGCTCCGCCCTGGTGATGACCCACCTCACGCCCGACTTCGCCCCCGACGAGACCGCCCGGCTGATCCAGGTCTACACCGCGGCCGGCACCCCCGTCGCGGCCTGCACCAGCGAGGAGTTCGGCCGCTTCTTCACCGGCTGGGACGTCCTCGACCCCGGCATCGTCGCCACCCCCCGCTGGAACCCCTCCCCCGACGCCGAGGACGACACCGAGCACATCACCGACGCCGGCGCCTCCTGCTACGGCGCCGTCGCCGTCCGCCCCTGACCGCTCCCGCCCCTGCGCGGGGCCCGGGCGGCGCGGCGGCGCG
>NZ_JBSGET010000125.1:0-25830 GCF_053603035.1 Kitasatospora sp. NPDC004272
CACGCACTCTCGCCGCACCGGCCGAAAACCCAAGTACATCCAGTACGAGGGCTTCCGGCCGGCACGCCGAGAGCACGCACCGGACGCCGCTCCTTGACGGCGAGGGCTGCCTGACGCGGCACTGGCCGAAGTCCGCCGCAACGCCCCGCAGGCCGAACTGCAAGCCGCGATCCTGCCCGAACTGCCCTTCCCCGACGAGTCGTTCGACGCGGTGGTCGGAAACTTCGTGATCAACCACGTCGGACGGCCGGACGCCGCCGTCGCCGAACTGCTCCGGGTGCTGCGCCCCGGCGGCCGGATCGCCCTCACCGTCTGGGCCAACCCCGCCGCACCCGGGCAGAGCCTGCTCGGCCGGGCCGTCGAAGCCGCGGCGGCACCCCGCCCCGCGCACCTGCCGCCGGCACCCGCCGCGCTCCAGGCCGTCGCCACCCCCGAGGGCCTGGCCGGACTGCTCGCCGGCGCCGGTCTGCACGACCCGGACTGCCGCACCCTGCGCTGGAACCACCGCACCACCACCGAGGAGTGGTGGTCCGGGCCCGCCGGCCGGGTCGCCTTCATCGGCGAACTCCTGCACCACCAGACACCGGAGGTCCGGGCCCGGATCGAGGCCGAATTCGGCCGGCTGGCCGAGGAGTTCCGCGACCCGGAGGGCGGGCTGGCGCTGCCGCACGCCGCGCTGCTGGTCTCGGCCCGGCGGGGCTGACGGCGCTCCGCTGGATTTGGCTCCGACCGGGCCGTCGGCGGTGGCCCGGGGGGTGGGGCCGGGTGCAGCGTGAGGATCCCGGTGCGGTCGTCGACCGGGCGCCCGCTGTGGTCAGTGGGGTCCTCTACGGTCTGGCCATGACCGACCCCGCAGCTTGGACGGACGACGAGATCACTGCCAAGGTCCGCGAGTTCGCCGAGGCCGACGGGCTCCCTCCGCCTGCTCCGGTCGAGGCTGCCGACGAGTTCGAGGCGGCTGTCGGCCACCCCCTGCCGCGACTGCTGCGAAGGATCTACTGTGAGGTCGCCAACGGCGGGTTCGGGGTCCGCGGCGACGTGGTGTCGCTGGTGGGGGCCGGGACGTGGCACCGCTTCAGCGACGCGGACTCCCTCGGGTGGCTCCGCGGTGCATCGACCTCAGCCCACCGCAGGGCGACATGTGGGGCATCGACCCGAACGCGCTCTGCGACCGCCACTTCCTCTTCCCGGGGAGGTTCACCCTGGCGGAGTGGCTGACCGACCGGCTCGAAGGGAACGACGCCTTTCCCGAGGCCCCGCCGCTGGACTGCTCCGACTGCTGATCGGGAGTCGGGCGTCCGGCGCGGGGGAGTTCGGGCGGGGCGGGGCTCAGTGGCCGCCCTTGGAGGGGGTGCAGCCGCCCTCCAGGTAGGGGCCGTGCACCTCGATGTGCGGCGGGGTGGAGAGGGTGCCGGTCAGGCAGGGGCCGACCTGGGGGACGGAGAAGGCGAACTGCACGCCGCTGCTGCCCGGGGTGACGGTGGCGTCCGGGTAGCCGAGGCGGGTGAGCAGGGCCTTCGCCTGCTCGGGGTCGTTCGGCGGGGTCCGCCCGGCGAGTTCGGCGGTGATCCGCGCGGCGTGCGCGTCGCCGCGGCACTGCTGGGCGGGGTTGAGCGGGGCGGTCTGCAGGTAGGCGTGGTTCTCGTTGTACTTGGGGTTCTCGGGCTGGACCACGTGCGAGTCCCCGCCGAGCGGGGGCGTGGGGTCGACCGGGGTGGAGGAGTCGACCGGGGACGGCAGCGCGGTGGACTTCCCCGCGCAGGTCTCCGCGACGACCGGGAACGCCCGGTCGTGGTCGGCCAGCGCCTGCTGCCGCTGCTGCTCGTACCTCTGCTGGGCCTCCTTCGCGGCGGCCGAGGCGCTCGCGTTCGAGGTGCTCGCGTTCGAGACGCCCGGTTTCGAGGCGCCCGCCGAGTCGGCGCCCCCGGCGGCGTGGGTGGAGCCGCAGCCGGTGAGCAGGGCGCCCGCGGCGAGTGCGGCAGTGGCCACGGCCAGGGCGGGACGTTTCACGGTGGGGCGCTCCGGTCGGTGGGGCGGGCCCGGACGGCCCGTCGGTGCGGTCATCATTCCGTGTGCGGCTGATCGGTGGCCAGAGTACCCGTACTCAGATTCCGGATTCCGTCCGGCGGGGCAAGGGTGCCCCGGTTCACGGGAGTTGGGCCGCCGCCCGGACGGCGGGCAGGTGGTCGGCCAGGAAGGCGTCGACCGTGCGGGCGGGACGGCCGAGCAGGGCGGGGACGGCGTCGGTCACCCCGGTCGGCGATCCCGCCGCGACCTCGCGCAGCAGGCCGGCCAGTGCGGCGGCGAAGCCGGGCGGGGCGCCCCGGGCGGTCAGGGCGGCCCCCGCCCAGGCCGAGCGGTTGCTCGACCTCGCGCTGGCCGGGATGATCGCCCGGTGAACGGATCGGGGCCGGGGGCCGGCGGCGTGCGGGTGCGGTGCGGACGGGACCGGGAGGCGGCCGTCCGGCTGGCGGACCGGGCGCAGGAGGACGGCGTCGCGCGGTTCGCGGTGGAACTGCTGCGGACCCCCGGGCTGGCGGCGCGGCTGGACGGAGTGGTCGACCTGGGCCCGGCCGGCGGCCTCGCGGGCTTCCTGGCCGGCCTGGCCGCGGACTTCCGGGGCTGGCCGGGCGAACGGGAGTGGCACAACGCCGACGGCGACCTCGCGCTGCGCGCGGCCTTCGGCCCCGGCGGCCACGTCGGCCTGACCTGGGCGCTACGACCCTGGCGCGCCGCCGACGGCTGCTGGCGGGCCGAGCTGACCACCTGGCTGGAGGCCGGGGAGCAACTCGCCGCGCTGGCCGCCGGGGTGACGGCGTTCCTGGGCGGCGAGGGGGAGGCGTGAGGCCGGCCGGGGACGACCGGGTGGAGGTCGGGCGGTACGAGCTCGGCGCGGGTCGGCCGTCGGCACCGGAGGCGGCGGCGGCCTGGCTGCGCGAACGGGGCGACGGCGCCGTGCGGTTCGGGGCGCAGGACGTGCTGGTCCAACCGCTGTGCGGGCGGGAGGCGGACGGGCAGCGGTCGCGGGAGTGTCGGGTGCTGCTGCGTCGGGCGGTGCCGCGTCGGGCGGTGCTGGAGGTGCAACCGTGAGGGCGGGGACGGCGTCGTTCCCGGGACGGCGGGCGGCGGACGGTGGACGGGCGGGCGATGGGGCGGGAAGCACGGCGGGTGGTGGTGCAGTTCGCGGTGGCGGTGGCCGTACTGGCGGTGCTCGTCCTCGCCTCGCCGTGGATCGTGATCGGGTTGGCCAGGGTCTACGGGGCGCTGCACCCGTAGCGGCCCGCCGGTTCGGGTGAACGTTCAACCGATGCGGAACTTTCAACACATTCACCGGTCATATGACTGGATGGTGGACGTACCGATTGGGCACTGTGGTGGCGGGCCGGACACCGGCCGCGCCGGGGGGAGCCGGCCCGCGGCCGGTCGCACCGCGACCCGTCCCGGATCGGCCCCCTCGCTGCTGCGGAGCGTCCAGTCATGCCCGTGTCGGTTCACATGTTCCCCGGCCAGGGGGACTTCCCCGTCCAGACGCTGTACCGGGCCGCCGCCCGGGACGGTGCACTGCGCCGCGCGCTGCACGCCGTCTACGAGGAGATCGACGCCGCCCTCGCCGCCGGTCCGGAGGCCGGACCGCTACCGGCCCTGGCCGGCCTGCTGCTCGGCGAACACCCGCCCGGGGGACGGGAACTGGCCCAGGGCCCGACCGGCCTGCAGCAACTCGCCCACCACGGCGCCGCGCTGGCCTGGCACCGGGTACTGGCCGAGCGGCACGGCCCGCCCGACGCCCTGCTGGCCGTCAGCTTCGGCGAACTCGCGGCACTGACCGCCGCCGGAGCCTGGACGGTCGGCGCCGGCGCCACCGCCGCCCTGCAACTGGCCCGGGTGCTGGCCGGGGCCCCCGGCGCACTCACCCTGATCGGCTGCGGGGAGGAGCGGGCAGCCGAACTGGCCGCCCGCGCCGGGGCCGGACGGGTGGCCGTCGGCTGCGTCAACAGCCCCCGGGAGTGCGTGCTCGGCGGCCCGCCCGAGCAACTCGCCGCCGTCGAAGAACTCGCCGCCGCCCGCAACCTCACCGCCGTCCGGCTGCGCCTGCCCTTCGGCTCCCACCACCCCGAACTCGCCGACCAGCGGGCCCGGTTCGAAGCCCTGCTGCGCGGCGGGCCGCCGATCGGCCCACCCGCCGTACCGCTCTACTCGGCCGTCGCCGGACGCCGCTACGCGCCCGCCGACGACCTCGCCGCCCGGGCCGCCGACTGCCTGGTCCGCCCCGCCCACCTGCCCCGGGTCCTCGCCCTGCTCGCCGCCCACGGCCACACCGACTACCACGAGGCGGGCCCCGGCAGCGCGCTCGGCCGCAACGCCGCCGACTGCCTGCGCGGCACCGGCGCCCGGGTGGCCGGGACCACGACCGACGACACGTCAACTCCGGTGGACAGGAAGGGAGTCCGGATGCCGAAGGAGCCGCGCAGCACACCGGGAGGGACGGCCGGGGCGGCAGGAGGGGCGGCCGGGACGGCAGGGCCGCCGAGCGGGAGCGCGGGGGAGCGGGCCGGGACGGCGAGGGAGGACGCGCGGACGCCGGGGGAGCGGGCCGGGACGGCGGGCGAGCCGTACGGAACGCTGGGGGAACTGCTGCACGGCCGCCACCACCCCGGCTACCTGCCCCGGTTGCACCGCGCCCTGGCCCGGCACCCGTACCGCGTCGCCGAGTCGCCCGGCGAACGCGAGCCCTACCTCCACCGCCGCCTGCGCACCCTGCTGCGCGCCCTGCCCGCCGCCGCCGACCTGCACGCCGACGCCGACGCGCTGGCCGCCGCCCTGGCCTGGGCCGCCGTCGCCGACCCCCGGCTCGGCATGACCCTCGTCACCCAGAACGTGCTCGGGCAGGGCTCGCTGCTGCGGCTGGCCGGGCAGGCCGAGGACGTCCGGACGGAACTCGACGCCGTCGACGCGGGCGAACTGCGGATCGGCTACCTGGTCACCGAGGCCGGCCGCGCCAGCAGCCACCTCGGCGCCGCGACGATCGCCGAATTCCACCCCGGTCGGCGGGAGTTCGTGCTGCGCACCCCCGAGCAGGAGGACGCCAAGTTCGGCGGCGTCGCCCAGTACCCCGGGCCGCGCGGCGCCGTGGTGATCGCCCGCGCCGTCGACGCCGCCGGCCGGCCGGGCGGCGTGTTCGCCTTCCTGGCCCGACTCGCCGACCACGACGGCCCCCGGCCCGGCGTCACCCTCTCCCCGCCCGTGCCGGTCGGCGCCCTCCCGCTCAGCTACCACCGGGTCCGCTTCGACGGCCTGCGCGTCCCCGAGGCGCACTGGCTGCGCGACGACGCCGACCTCGACGCGCACGGCCACCTGCACGACCCGCGCACCCCCGCCGACCGGCTGCGCCGCACCCTCGCCGTCGGCCAGGACCTGTGGGGCGTCCTGCCCACCGCCCTGGCCGCGCTCGCCCGCCAGTCCGCCGTCCTCGCCGTCCGGCACTCCCGCCACCGCGAGACCCGCGCCGCGCTCGCCCCCGGCAGCCCGCTGCTCGCCCACCGCAGCCAGCAGCGCGCCCTGCTCGGCGCCCTCGCCGACGCCTTCGCGCTCAGCTGCGCCGCCGCCCGGGCCCGCGGACTGCTCGCCGCCGCACGGGAGTCCGACACCGCCGAAGCCGGGAGCGGCTTCGCCCCGTGGGCCGCCGTCAGCCGCCCGCTCTCCGCGTACAAGGCGCACTGCGCCGACGAGGCCGAACGGATCATCGCCGACTGCCAGCGCCGCTGCGGCCACGCCGGACTCGCCGACGGCAACCGGCTGGCCGGCTACCACGGCTTCGCCCGCTCCTTCGACCCGGCCGGCGGCGACAGCAGGCTCATCCGCTACGACCTCGGCCGCGCCCTGCTGGAGGACCCCCCGACCGGCACGCTCCCGCCGATCCCCACCGACCTCGCCGACCCCGGCTGGTGGCCCGCCGTCCTGGCCCGCCACCAGCACACCCAGACCACCTGGCTGCGGCGGGCCGCCACCGAGAAGGCGCACGGGGGCGCCACCCCCTTCGAGGTGTGGAACCCGCTGCTCGACCGGGCCGCGGACCTCGGCGCCACGTACGCGGCCCGGCTCGCCGCCGAGGACCTCCCGCGCGCCCTCGCCACCCTCCCCCCGGACGGCGCCACCACCGCCCTCGCCCACCTCGCCGCCCTCCGCGCCGCCGACCGGCTGGCCGGCCCGCTGCTGCGCCACCGCACCCTCGCCCCGGGCGAACTCGCCGGACTGGAGAACGCCCTCGAACGCGGCTACGACCGACTGCTCCCGCACCTGGAGCGGGTGGAGCGGGACTTCGCCTTCCCGGACGAGATCGTCTGACGCCGACGGGGCCGCGTGCTCGAACAGAACCGGAAGCGGCGGCGCGCAACGGCAGTGCACCGCCCGCAGCCACGGGCCCGCCGTTCCCCGAGCCCCTGTCGGGGCTCGTTCTTACCCGATTCGTTTGCACAGGTGAGGAGTTTTGCGGTGGTGAACGCAGTGGGCGTGTGGGGCACCGGGCGGTACGTGCCGTCGCGGGTGCGGGGGAACGCGGAGGTGGCGGCGGCGATCGGGGTGACCGCGGAGTGGATCGTGGAGCGGACGGGCGTGCGCCGCAGGCACGTCGCGGCGGGGGAGCAGGCCGCCTCCGACCTCGCGGCGGAGGCGGTGCGCCGGGCGCTGGCCTCGGCCGGGGTGACGGCCGCCCAACTGGGGCTGCTGGTGTGCGCGACCTCGACGCCGGACGAGCTGGGGCCGGCGACGGCCTGCCGGGTGCAGGCGCTGGTGGGGGCGGTGGGCGCCGTCGCGCTGGACGTGTCGGCGGCCTGCTCGGGCTGGCTGTTCGGGGCGAAGGTCGCGCACGACTGGCTGCGGGAGGAGGACGGGCCGATGCTCGCGGTGGTGGTCGGGGTGGAGGCGTACTCGAAGTTCCTGGACCCGGCGGACCGGGGCACCGCCGTGCTGTTCGCGGACGGCGCCGCGGCCACCGTGCTGGGCCCGGTGGAGCCGCCGGGCGGGCTGGGCGGGTTCCGGCTCGGCTCGGACGGGACGCTCGCGGACCGGGTGCTGATCCCGGCCGGCGGCAGCCGGCGTCCGGCCAGCCGGGAGACCCTCGCGGAGGGCGCGCACCGGATCCGGATGGACGGGCGGACGGTCAGCCGGTTCATCCGTGACGCGTTCCCGCGGATGCTGAACGAGACGCTGGAACGGCACGGCCTGGCCGTCGGCGACATCGACCACGTGATCACCCACCAGCCCAACCCCGTCCTGCTGCGCCGGCTCGCCGCCGAGGCCGGCCTGGCCGACCGGATGACCGTGGTCGGCGACCTGGTGGGCAACATCGGCGCAGCCAGCGCCCCCTACGCGCTGGCCACCGCGCACGCCGAGGGGCTGCTGCAGCCCGGCGACCTGATCCTGCTCACTGTCTTCGGGGCCGGGATGACCTGGGGCAGCGCACTGCTGCGCTGGTCCGAGCCCCCGGGCGGAACCGACCACGAACGGCACGAACGGAAGGAAGCACTGTCATGAGCAACAGCACGCTGCCGGGGGCGTTCCGGCTGGACGGCGCCCGCACCCTGGTCACCGGGGCCTCGCGGGGCATCGGACGGGCCTGCGCACTGGCGCTGGCCGAAGCCGGGAGCGACCTGGTGCTGAGCGCCCGGACCGGGGCCGCGCTGCGGGAGGTCGTCAAGGAGGCCGAGGGGCACGGGGTGCGGGCGGTGGCCCTGCCCGCCGACCTGGCCGAACCGGGCGCGCCCGGCGCACTGGTGGAGCGGGCGGCCGCGGCGCTCGGCGGGATCGACGTGCTGCTGCACAACGCCGGGGTGCTGCCCACCGCGGCGGACGGCAGCCCCGTCCTGGTGCCGTTCCAGCACTCCACCCAGCAGGACTGGGACTACGTGGTCTCGGTCAACCTGAACGCCACCGCCGAGATCTGCCGGGCCGCGCACCCGCACCTGGCGGCGTCCGACCGGGCCTCGCTGATCCTGATGTCCTCCGCCTCCGGGGTGATGGGCACCCCGCTGCTGGACGCGTACGCCGCGACCAAGGCCGCGCAGATCTCGCTGGCCCGCAGCCTGGGCGTCGGCTGGGCCCGCGAGGGGATCCGGGTGAACGCGGTCTGCCCGGGCTGGACCACCACCGACATGACCGACTTCGCCTCCGGCACCGAGCCGTTCTCGCAGTGGCTGATGGCGCACGTCCCGCAGGGCCGCTGGGGCGCCCCCGAGGACATCGCCGGAGCGGTGCTGTTCCTCGCCTCGCCCGCCTCCGCGCTGGTCACCGCGCAGGCCCTGGTGCTGGACGGCGGGCTGAGCGTTTCGGACGGCGGCCTGGCGGCCATCCCCAAGCCGCCCTCCCCGTTCGCGGCCTGAGGAGGCGTCCGGTGCCCCGCGCGGCCGTCGTCGGGATCGGCTCCTGCCTGCCCGCCCGCAGCGTCGACAACGAGGAGGTGATCGCCGCAGGACGCCTGGACAGCAGCGACGAGTGGATCCGCCGACGCACCGGCATCCACCGCCGACGCCGCGCCGCCCCCGGCACCGCCACCGGCGACCTGGCCGTGTACGCGGCCGCCGCCGCCATCGAATCCGCCGACGCCGCACCGGACTTCGTGCTGCTCGCCACCACCACCCCCGACCACCCCTGCCCCGCCACCGCACCCGCCGTCGCCCACCGGCTCGGCCTGCCGCGGGTCCCCGCCCTCGACCTGTCCGCCGTCTGCTCCGGCTTCCTGTACGCACTGGCCACCGCCGACGCGCTGGTCCGGGCCGGCACCTGCCGACACCCGCTGGTGATCGGCGCCGACACCTACTCCACCATCGTCGACCCCGCCGACCGCGACACCGCCGCCCTGTTCGGCGACGGCGCCGGAGCCGTGCTGCTGGCCGCCGCCGAGGACGGCGCGCCCGGCGCCCTGCACGCCGCCGACCTGGGCAGCGACGGCGGCGGGGCCGCCCTGATCACCATCGACGCGGGCGGCTCCCGGCACCCCGACCGGCAGCGGCTCGACCCGGACGCGCACTGGTTCCGGATGCGGGGCCGCTCCGTCTACGGCCAGGCCGTCCGGCACCTCACCGACTCCGCCGTCCGGGCACTGGACGCCGCCCACTGGCGGCCCGCCGACCTCGGCGCGTTCGTCGCCCACCAGGCCAACCAGCGGATCCTCGACTCGGTCGCCGACCGGCTCGGCCTGCAGCCCGCCGTCCGCTTCGGCAACCTGCGCGAACTCGGCAACACCGCCGCCGCCTCCATCCCGCTGGTGCTCGCCGACGACGGCCCGCAGCGCGCCCTCGCCCCCGGCACCCCCACCCTGCTCACCGCCTTCGGCGGCGGCCTGACCTGGGCCTCCGTCGCCCTCACCTGGCCCGCCGCCACCCCCGTCCGGCGCACCCTGTCCTGACGCACCCCGTACCGGAGAGGAGACCTCCCGTGGACCAGCTCACCGAACGCATCGCCGCCGTCCTCACCGAGAAGTTCGACGTCCCCGCCGACCTGATCACCGCCCGGGCGAGCTTCCAGGAGCTCGACCTCGACTCGCTGTCCATCGTCGAGCTGTACGTCACCCTCCAGGAGGAGTGGGGCGTCCCGCTGGACGCCGAAGCCGCCGGAGCGGACACGACGGTCAGCGAACTCGTCGACGAAGTAAGGAAGTTGATGGACGGGCGGCGACCCGGGGATGACTGACCGGATCGTGGTCACCGGCACCGGGGCGGTCACCGCCGGGGGCGACGGGATGGACGCGACCTGGCGCACCCTGTGCGAGGGGCACGGCACCGCCCGGCGCGACCCCGCACTGGACGGCGGCCCGGTGCCGATCAGCTGCCGGCCCCCGCACCCCGAGGAGGCCCCCGTCCGGCAGGGCTGGCGGCTGGACCGCTCCACCCGCTACCTGCTGACCGCCGCCCGGGAAGCCCTCCGGGAAGCCGGGATCGAGGCGTTCGGCGACCGCGACCCCGACTGGGAACCGGGCCGGGTCGCCGTCGTCGTCGGCTCCGCCGCCGGCGGCATCGCCGTCCTGGAGAACGCCCACCGCCGCCTGCTCGAACGCGGCCCCGCCGCGCTCTCCCCGCTCACCCTCACCGGCTACCTGCCCAACCTCTCCGCCGCCGGACACCTCGCCCTCGCCCTGCGCACCACCGGCCCCGCCCTGCACACCTCCACCGCCTGCGCCTCCGGCGCCGACGCGATCGCCCACGCCGCGCTGCTGCTCACCACCGGCGCCTGCGACCTCGCCGTCGCGGGCGGCACCGACGCGATGGCCACCCCGCTGTGCGCCGCCGCGTTCGCCAGGACGGGCGCGCTGTCCCGGCGCACCGACCGGCCCGCCACCGCCTCCCGCCCCTTCGACCGGGACCGGGACGGCTTCGTCCTCGGCGAGGGCGCCGGCGTCCTCGTCCTGGAACGCGCCGCCGACGCCGCCGCCCGCCGCGCCCCCGCCCTCGCCCACCTCGCGGGCTGGGCCGCCACCTCCGACGCCCACCACCCCACCGCCCCCGACCCCGCCGGACGCGGCCTGCGCGCCGCCGTCACCCTCGCGCTGCGCGCCGCGGGCGCCGGGCCCGACGAGGTCGAGCACGTCAACGCGCACGGCACCGGCACCCCGCGGGGCGACCGGGCCGAGGCCGCCGCGATCCGCGAACTCTTCGCCCGCACCCCGCCCAGCGTCACCTCCGCCAAGGGCGCCCTCGGCCACACCATGGGCGCGGCCGGCGCGATCGAGGCCGCCCTCACCGTCCGCACCCTGCGCACCGGCACCGTCCCGCCCACCGCCAACCACGACGCCCCCGGCCCCGACACGGCCGGCCTCGACCTGGTCACCGGCGCACCCCGCCGACAGGCGCCGCGGTTGGCGCTCAGCCACTCGATGGGCTTCGGCGGCCACAACGCCGTGCTGGCCCTGCGCCGCTGACCGGCCGTCACACCGGTCCGGGCGGTACGGGCAGCCGCAGCCGATGCAGCCGGTCAGTTCAGCCTCCAGCCGCTCGACGGTCCGGCGGCGCTCCGCCAGCGGGAAGCCGATCCGCTCCGCCAGCGGGAAGCCGATCCGCTTCGCCACCGAGATCGGCGCGATCCGGCGCAGCACGTGCCGCGCGCCGCGGCGGGTTCCCCGCGGGCCGTCCCCGTTCAGGTGAACCGGCCCCGCTCCCGTCCCGCCCGCCGGGCGGCGGGCGTTGGATCAGGGCATGGACGACCCCACCCCCGACGCCCGGACGGACGCGCACCCCTGCGTCTGGTGCGGGAAGCCCGCCGCCGCGGCCGGCAAGCGGGGCACCCGCCCCAAGTACTGCGGCCAGACCTGCCGGCAGCGCGCCTACGAGGCCCGCCGGGAGCGCCGCCGCACCGCCGCCGCGCTGGGCCTGATCGCCGACACCGACCCCGTCGAGCGCGCGGAGAGCGCCGCGGCCGCGCTGGCCGACGCGGCCCGCGTGCTGCTGGAGATCGCCTGCACCAGGCCCGGGCTCCCGCAGCCCGTCGCGGTGTCCGCCGCGGAGAGCACCGGCATCCTGGAAGCCCTGCTGCGGGTCACCGCCGGCCGCCCCCCGGCCGTCCCCGTCCGGCCCGACGACCACCGGTGAGGACCGCCGGTGGGAACCGGTCGGCCGGGCAGCGGGCGGGAGGACCGGTCAGGGGGTCGGGAGGACCGGTCAGGGGGTCGGGAGGTAGTCGAACCAGTCGAAGGCGACGGTGCCCTCGGTGGCGTACATGCCGATGACGCGCCCGGTGAAGCCGGCCGCGACCTCGGTGGAGAGGTAGCGGCCGTCCAGTTCGGCGAGCGGCTCCGCGCCCGGGGTTCCGGGGTCGCCGAGCCAGCAGGCGACGGTGTCGGGGCCGAAGGGTTCGGTGCCGGCCAGCTCGGGGGAGGCGGGCACCAGGTCGGTGGTGCGGACGGTCACCGTCAGGGTGAGCGGGCCGGGCGGCACCGGGCGGGCGGCCAGCACCTGGCGCAGCGGGCCGATCCGGGCGACGACCCGGACTTCTCCCGGGCCGGCCTCCAGGTCGTAGTGGTGCGCCTCGTCCAGGCGCACGCTCAGGCCGCCCCGGCCGGTGCCCGGGTCGATCCGGGCCGAGGCGCGGCAGTCGTGGTGCTGCTGGCGGCGCCCGACGAAGGTGTGGCCGGGGCGGTCCAGGGTGGGGCCGGTGGCGGTGAGGGTGAGCCGGCCGGGCTGCTCGGTCAGCGACCAGGAGCCGTCGGGGCGGGCGTGCGGGGAGATCCAGTGCGGGGCGAGCACGGGGGCGTCGAAGTCGTCGCGGACGGGCGGGGCGGGGAAGGGGTGCCGGGCGCCGCCGGGGGCGGGGTGCCGCTCGGCCACCGGCGCGACGACCGGCCAGCCGTCCCCGTCCCAGGTCACGGGGGTGAGGAAGGTCTCCCGGCCGAGCACGTGGAAGCCCGGGCTGAAGCCGCGCGGCCGGGTGCCGAGCAGCACCATCCACCAGCTGCCGTCGGGCGCGGTGACCAGGTCGCCGTGCCCGGTGCTCTGGACCGGCCGGTCGGTGCCGCTCGCGGAGAGCACCGGGTTGCCCGGCGCGCCCTCCCAGGGGCCGCGCGGGGAGCGGGCGCGGGCGATCGAGACGGCGTGGCCGCGTTCGGTGCCGCCCTCGGCGATCAGCAGGTACCACCAGTCGCCGATCCGGTACAGGTGCGGCGCCTCGGGCCATTTGAGGCCGGTGCCGGACCAGGTGGGGAAGGGCCCCTCCAGGACCTTCCCGCTGGCCGGGTCGATCCGGCTGAGGTGGATGCCGGGGGAGGTGGAGGCGGCCCAGCAGGTGCCGTCCTCCTCCCAGGCCAGGTCCGGGTCGATCCCGGGCAGGTCGATCCAGACCGGGTCCGACCAGGGGCCCTCGGGCCGCTCCGCGGTCACCAGGAAGTTGCCGCCCGCGGTGACGTTGGTGCAGATCACCCAGAACCGGCCGCCGTGGTGACGGATCGTCGGCGCGTACAGGCCGCGGGAGGCGGTGCTGCCGGGCAGCGGCAGCGGCAGCTGCCCGGGTCGGTCGAGCACGTTGCCGAGCTGCCGCCAGTGCACCAGGTCCCGGCTGTGGAAGAGCGGCAGCCCGGGGACGTACTCGAAGCTGGAGCACACCAGGTAGTAGTCGTCACCGACCCGGCAGACGCTGGGGTCCGGGTGGAACCCGGGGATCACGGGGTTGTCGTACGTCCGCACGGGGCGGTCCTTTCGAAGGGCTGCGTGCGGCCGGTCAGCCGAGGGCGATCGCCGTCCAGGACACCGGGGGCAGCTCGACGGTGAGCACGCCGTCGGCGAGGACGGCGCTGCCGTTCGCGGCCGGGACGACCCGGAGCGGGTCGGCGAGGGTGTTCCGCGCGTACGGGTCGGCGTCGGCGAGGGTGAGCGCCTCGACGACCCGCGACACCGGGAGGTCGCGGACGTCGACGGTGACCCGGGCCGGCTCGGACAGGTCGCGGTTGACCAGGAAGACCGCGGCCCGGTCGTCGTCGACGGTCGCGACGGCGTCCACCAGGGACGCCTCGCCGTGCCGGGCCGTCAGGTAGGTGGGCGCCTCGATCACCGGCCGGAGCACCTCGCCGGAGGCGAGCCGGCTGGTGATCGAGAACGGGTGGAAGGTGGTCTGCCGCCAGGCCGGGCCGCCGGGCTCGGTCATGATCGGCGCGATCACGTTGACCAGCTGGGCCAGCGAGGCCGAGGTGACCCGGTCGCTGCGCTTGAGCAGCGTCATCAGCAGGTTGCCGACGACCACGGCGTCGGCCACCGTGTAGACGTCCTCCAACTGCCGCGGGGCGTACCGCCATTCGTCGTTGACCTCGTCGGACGCCTTGTGCTCCTCCAGGTACCAGACGTTCCACTCGTCGAAGGAGATGTTCATCCGCTTCTTCGACTGCCGCTTGTGCCCGACGTGGTCGGCGGTCGCCAGCACGGTGTCGATGAAGAACTCCATGTCGACCGAGGAGGCCAGGAAGGAGCCGAGGTCGCCGTCGTGCACCTGGTAGTAGGCGTGGCAGGAGACGTAATCGACGTAGTCGTAGCTGTGCTCCAGGACGGTGCGCTCCCAGTCGCCGAAGGTCGGCATGCCGGAGCCGGAGGAGCCGCAGACGACGAGTTCGAGGTCCTTGTCGGCGGCCTTCATGGCGGCGGCGGTGCGGGCGGCGATCTTGCCGTAGTCGTCCGCCGTCATGAAGCCGGTCTGCCAGGGGCCGTCCATCTCGTTGCCCAGGCACCACATCCGCACGTCGTGCGGCTCCGGCGTGCCGTTGGCGATCCGCAGGTCGGAGAGCGCGGTGCCGGACGGGTGGTTGGCGTACTCCAGCAGGTCCAGGGCGGGCAGGATGCCGCGGGTGGCGACGTTGACCGCCAGCATCAGCTCGGAGCCGGTGAGCTTGAGCCACTTGGCGAACTCGTCCAGGCCGACCTGGTTGGACTCCAGCGAGTGCCAGGACAGGTCGCGCCGCACCGGGCGCCGCTCGCGCGGGCCGACCGAGTCCTCCCAGCGGAAACCGGAGACGAAGTTCCCGCCGGGGTAGCGGACGGTCGTGCTGCCGAGCTCCCGCACCAGCTCGACCACGTCCATCCGGAAGCCGTCCTCGTTCGCGGTCGGGTGGTCCGGCTCGTACAGGCCGGTGTACACGCAGCGGCCGAGGTGCTCGACGAACGAGCCGAAGGTGCGGCGCCGGACGGGGCCGACGACGGCCTTCCGGTCGAGTGCGATGCGGGCGCGGGGCAAAGCGGTTCCTTTCCACGGGTCGGTGCGGGGCGGGCCGGGCGCTGGGGCCCGGCGCTCAGCCCTTCACGGCACCGGTGAGGCCGCCGACGATCCTCTTCTGGAAGGCGGCGAAGAAGGCCATCGCGGGCAGCATGGCGAGCGAGGTGAAGGCGAGCACCCTCGCGGTGTCCACGGAGTACTGCGAGGAGAACACCTGGACGCCGAGCGGCAGGGTGAAGTTCGCCTGCGAGTTCAGGACGTACAGCGGCAGCACGTAGTTGTTCCAGCTGCCGATGAACCCGAGGATGCCGACCGTCACCACGCCGGGGAGCGAGAGCGGGACCACCATCCGGAAGAAGAAGCCGAGCCGGCCGGTGCCGTCGATCGCGGCGGCCTCCTCGATCTCCTTCGGGATGGCCCGCAGGAACGGCACCAGGATGATCACGGTCGTCGGCAGGCCGAAGGCGATCTGCGGGATGATCACGCCCAGCAGGTTGTCGACCAGGCCGAGGTCCTTGACCACGATGTACAGCGGGGTGATCGCGATGACCATCGGGAACATCAGGCCGGCCGCGAACAGCGAGTACATCGCCCCCTTGAACTTGAAGTCGTAGCGGGCGAGCACGAAGCTCACCATCAGGCCGAGGACCACGGTGCCGACGGTGCTGGCGAGCGCCACCACCAGGGAGTTGACGAACTCGCCCCAGAACGTCACCGACTTCAGGACGTTCAGGTAGTTGCTCACCACCCAGGGCTCGGGCAGGCCGGCCGGGCTGGTGCTGATCTGCGAGTTGGTGCGGAACCCGCCGACCACGATGTAGAGCACGGGGGCGACGCAGACGCCGATGAACAGCAGGGCGACGAAGTAGGTGAAGGGGTTGCCCCACTTCTGCGGCCGGTCGGCCGTCCGGGCGCTCATCAGGAGGCTCCTTCGGTGATGGCACCCTGCAGGTCGCGGCGGAGCAGGAAGCGCTGGTAGAGCAGGGCGACGACGAGCGAGATCAGGAACATCACGACCGCGATCGCGCTCCCGTAGCCGTAGTTGCCCGCGTTGCGGCCCTGGCCGACCATGTAGATCGCCATGGTCGAGGTGCCCGCGGTGCCCGCCACGTACGGGCCCCAGATGATGTAGACCAGGTCGAACAGCTGCAGCGAGCCGATGATCGACAGGAACGCCCAGATCCGGATGGTCGGGCCCAGCAGCGGCAGCGTGATGCGCCGCTGGATCTGCCAGTACGAGGCGCCGTCGATCTGGGCGGCCTCGGACAGCTCCTCGGGGATCGACTGCAGGCCCGCGAGCATCAGGATCACCGCGAAGCCGATGTACTTCCACGAGATGATGCCCAGCAGCGTCCAGATCGCCAGGTCCGGGTCGGCCAGCCAGTCGGCCTGCAGGAAGCCCAGGCCGACGTGCCGCAGCAGGTCGTTGAGGGCGCCGTTGCTCTGGAGCATCAGGCTCCAGCCGGTGCCGACGATGACCTCGGAGACCACGTACGGCAGGAAGATCAGCACGCGGATCACCGAGCGGCCGCGGATCCGCTGGTTGAGCAGCAGCGCGAGGCCGACCGCCAGCGGGCCCTGGACGAGCAGCGAGAGCACCAGGATCACGCCGGTGTGCCACAGCACCTGCTGGAACGCCGGGTCGGTGAGGATCAGCTTGTAGTTGTTCAGGCCGACCCAGTCGGTGGGCGGCCCGTAGCCGTGCCACCGGTAGAAGCCGTAGAACGCGGCCAGGGCCACCGGGAAGATCACGAAGGCCAGGAAGACCAGGATCGCCGGGCCGGACAGGACCGCGATCTCGAAACGCATCTTGGCACGGCCGCGCCGGCGGCGGGCGGCCGCCGCCGGCGCCGGAGCCGGGCGCGCGGACGAGGCCGCGCTCCCGGCTCCGGGCGTGCCCTGCGACTGGTGGCCGTCGGCCGGCTCAGTGCCCAGGGTGTTGCTCATCTGTGCTTACTCAGCCCTTCGCGGCGGCGGCGTTGGTGTCCTTGGCGATGTCGGCCGCGCTGCCCTTGCCGGCGAGCAGGTTCACCACGGCGGTGTTCATCGCGTTGCCGACGTTCTGGCCGTACTCGGTGTCCAGGAACAGCACCGAGTAGGGGGCCTTGTTGAACGCCTGCAGCGCCGAGACGTTGTAGGGCTCGGTGACGCCCGCCTGGGCCTCCTTGTTCACCGGGATGGCGACGAACGCCGTGGCGTACGCCTTCTGCTGCTCGGTGCTGACCAGGAAGCGCAGGAAGTCGAGGGCCTCCTTCGGGGCCTTCTTGGACAGCGAGTAGCCGTCGAGGCCGCCCATGATGGCGGCCGGGTCGCCCTGGCCGCCCGGCACGGCCGGGAAGGGGAACCAGCCCAGGTCGGGGAGCGGCTTCTGGTCGGGGGTCAGGCTGGCGATCACGCCGGGGTTCCAGTTGCCCATCAGCTCCATGCCCGCCTTGTGGTTGGCGATCATGCCCGCGGACGAACCGGCGCCCTGCTGCGAGGAGGTGGTCAGGAAGCCCTGCTGGAACGGCTCGGTCTTGACGAAGGAGGCGAGGTCCTCGCCCGCCTTGGTCCAGCACGGGTCGTCGAACTTCAGCGACTGGGCGGCCTTCTTCAGGGCGTCCTGGCTGCACTCGCGCAGGGCGAAGTTGTAGTACCAGTGCGCGGCCGGCCAGGCGTCCTTGGCGCCGACCGCGATCGGCGCGACCCCGATCGCCTTCAACTTCGCTACGGCGTCCTGGAGTTCGGGCATCGTGGTGGGCGGCGTGGTGATGCCGGCCTGCTGGAACAGGTCCTTGCTGTAGTAGATGCCCTCGGGCTGGGTGTCGACCGGCATCGCGTAGACCTTGCCGTCGATCGAGTACCCGGCGATGCCCGCCGCGCCCGCGTTCGCCTTGTCGGCGTCGGTGAGGTCCAGCGCCTGGACCTGGTCCGCCTGGACCATGGCCTGCATCTTGCCGCCGCCGCGCTGCAGGAAGATGTCCGGCGCGGAACCGGAGTTGAGCGCGGTCTGCAGCTTGCCGTCCAGGTCCTCGTTCTGGACCGTCTGGATGTTGACCTTGACGTTCGGGTGCAGGGCCTCGTACGCCGCCCCGGCCGTCTTCCAGTACTCGGCGCCCGGGCCGGGCTGGGCGTTCTCCCAGAGGGTCAGCGTGACCTTGCCGTCGGACGAGCCGCCGCTGCCGCCGCCGTCGCTGCCGGCACAGCCGGTGGCGGCGAGCGTGATGCCCAGGGCGATCGCGGCGGCCGCCGTGCGGCGGGTCTTTCTCGTCATCGTGGGGACTTCCTGTTCTGTCGTCGTCGCCGGGAGCACCCGGGTGGGGGTACGCGAAGTGAGGGCACGTCAGGTGGGATCACCGCGACCCGTGCGGTCCGATCGCGTGCGGGTGGATCGGCGTGACCGGACGTGAGCCGGTCGGCAGGGGCGGTTCGAATGCTGGAGAGTATGTGCTCGCCGCGGAGTGGCCGTCAATAACTTGTTTCCGAAAAGTTGCCGAAAGTTGCGACTGATTACGGGGCGATAACACCGAAACATTTCGAAGACCCCGCCCCCCGGGGTCCCGCCGCGAGGCTTGACAGGTTTTGTTAGCGCTAACAACATGGGGGCCAATCCCCCCACCCAAGGATGTCCATGTACAGACGCTGGCTCAGTGCCACCCGTCGCAGAACCGCCGCGATCACCGCGGCCGTCGCCCTGCTGACCCCCGGCCTGCTCGCCGCGGCGACGCCCGCCGGAGCCGCCGCCCCGGAACTCGTCGTCAACGGCGGCTTCGAGGACGGCCTCGCCAACTGGTCGGCCAACCAAGGCAACCCCACCGACGGAGCGGCGCTCTCGCTCACCTCCGACGCCCACTCCGGCGCCTCCGCCGTCCTCGTCACCGGCCGCAGGACCACCGGATCCGGCCCGATGCAGGACGTCTCCGGCAAGGTGAAGGCCGGACACAGCTACACCGTCACCGCCCGGGTCAAGTACGACGACCCCGCCGCCCCGGCGGCCAAGCAGTTTTTCGCCACCATGCACTACGGCGGCGCCACCTACACCAACCTCGGCACGGTCACCGTCCCCCGCGGCCAGTGGGGCCTCGTCCAGGGCACCTTCACCGTCCCGGCCGGACAGGACGTCAGCACCGCCCGGCTCTTCCTGGAGACCCCCTGGGTCCAGGACCCGGCGAGCGCCCCGCACGCCAACCTGATGGACTTCGAGGCCGACGACGTCTCGCTGACCGAGGCGGACTCCTCGGCGGCCCACCCGCCCGGCCACGCCGCACCCGCCAAGAGCATCGGCAACGCCAACCCCCTGATGGACTACCAGTACGGCGCCGACCCGTGGGCGATGGTCTACGACGGCCGCGTGTACGAGTACATGACCTCGGACGGCTCCTCGTACGACGCGAACGGCGACGTCACGCAGTCCTACGAGTACGACGCCGCGGGCAACGTCAAGGACAACGGCTACGGGCAGATCAAGACCCTCACCGTGATCTCCTCCGCCGACCTGGTCAACTGGACCAACGAGGGCCAGGTCAAGGTGGCGGGCGCGCCCGGCGCCGCGAAGTGGGCCGCCAACTCCTGGGCCCCGGCGGCCGCGCACAAGAAGGTCGACGGGAAGGAGAAGTTCTTCCTGTACTTCGCCAACAGCGGCGGCGGCATCGGCGTCCTGACCGCCGACTCGCCCACCGGCCCGTGGACCGACCCGATCGGCAAGCCGCTGGTGAGCCCCGCGACGCCCGGCACCGCCGGCGTGGTGTGGATGTTCGACCCGGCGGTCCTGGTCGACGACGACGGCTCCGCGTACCTGTACTTCGGCGGCGGCGTGCCCACCGACGGCACCGACCACCCGCGCAGCACCCGGGTGATCAGGCTCGGCGACGACATGGTCAGCACGGTCGGCACGGCCGCGACCATCGACGCCCCCGCGGTGTTCGAGGACTCCGGGATCAACAAGATCAACGGCAAGTACTACTACAGCTACTGCACCAACTTCAGCCACTCCAGCACGATCGACGGCCACGCCATCGGCTACGGCAACATCGCCTACATGGTGTCCGACAGTCCGACGGGCCCCTTCACCTACCAGGGCGAGATCCTCGGCAACCCCGGCTCCTTCTTCGGCGCGGGCGGCAACAACCACCACGCCATGTTCGAGTTCAAGGGCCAGACCTACATCACCTACCACGCCCAGACCGTGCAGACGGCCCTGGTCGCCGGCGGCTCCCTCGACAAGCCCCACGGCTACCGCTCCACCCACATCGACAAGGTCACGGTCAACGCCGACGGCTCCATCGCCCCGGTCACCGGCACCTACCGCGGCCCGTCCCAGCAGGGCACGCTCGACGCGCACCGGCGGATCGAGGCCGAGACCATCGCCTGGGACTCCGGCATCCAGGACGCCTACGACCCCGCCTCCGGCATCCGGGTGCTGCCGATCGGCGCCGACACCACCGGCGAGCAGAAGCTCGGCAACGTCCACGACGGCGAGTGGACCGCGCTGGCCGGCGTCGACTTCGGCCCGGACGGCGCCACCACCCTGGCCGCCGACGTGCTGCCGAAAGCCGGCGGCCGGATCGAGGTCCGCCTCGACCGCCCGGACGCCACCGGCACCCTGATCGGCACGCTGACCGTCCCCGCCTCCTCCGGCGGCGCCTGGACCGAGGTCCGCACCGACCTCACCGCCCCGGTGACCGGCACCCACCACGTCTTCTTCACCGCCCGGGGCACCGGCACCGGCGAACTGTTCGACGTCGACGACTGGCGCTTCGGCTCCGACCGCACCGCCCCCGCCGTCACCGCGCGCACCACCCCCGCCGCGCCCGACGGCTCGGACGGCTGGTTCACCGGCCCGGTGGCCGTCGAACTGGCCGCCACCGACGACTCCGGCATCGCGGGCGTCGAGTACCGCCTCGGCGAAGGGAGCTGGCAGCCCTACCGGGCCCCGCTCACCCTGCCGGAAGGCACCACCGAGCTCGGCTACCGGGCCACCGACACCGCGGGCAACACCAGCGAGGAGGCCCGCCTCACCGTGAAGCGGGACTCCACCGCCCCCACCGTCACCGCCCACCTGCCCGCCCCCACCCTGGGCCACCTGTACGAGGGCTCCGCCACCCTCACCCTGACCGGCGAGGACACCGGCTCCGGCACCGGCACCCTGGAGTACGCCCTCGACGGCGGCGACTGGCAGCCCTACACCGCCCCCGTCACCGTCGACACGCCCGGCCGGCACACCGCCGCCTACCGGGCCACCGACCGGGCCGGCAACCGCAGCGCCACCGGCACCGCGACCGTGGACGTCGTCCCGACGTGCACCCGCATCGTCACCGGGCACAGCCGCAGCGCCCTGGTCGTCACCGCCGGAACGACCTGCGTGCGGGACGCGGAGGTCGGCACCGTCAACGTCGTCGACGACACCGCCGTCCTGGTCGTGGTCGACAGCACCGTCCGCGGACCGCTGAACGTCCACCGGGGGAACACCGTGGTGGCCGAGAACAGCACCTTCGAGGGGAACGCCACGCTGTCCGGCACCACCGGCCGGATCAGCCTGACCGGCAACACCTTCGCCCGGACGCTCAGCCTCACCGGCAACACCGGGAGCGCCCCGCTGCTCTCCGGCAACACTGTCGACGGCGCCCTGGACTGCGCCGGGAACGACCCCGCCCCCGTCGACGGCGGAGCGGTGAACCACACCTCCCGCGCCGCCACCGGCCAGTGCGCCGCGCTGGCGGTCACCGACCGCCGGTAGCGCACCGCGCACCGCGCACCGACCGTCGGCCGGACGCACCCGCGTCCGGCCGGCGGCCGTGTGCCCGCCGCCGTGTGCCCGCCGCGGTGCGCCCGCCGTCGTGCACCGACGGCCGGGAACCCGCAGCCGGGAACCCCTGACGCGGTGTCGGGTGCGCGCGGGTAGGGTGCCTGACAGCCGGTGGCGGCCACTAGGGTGGACACCGGGGTAGTGTCCGGCCCGGGCCGGGCGGGACGGGAGAGCGATGGACGAGACCGGTGAGCGCCGCCCGCCGACGATGGCGGACGTCGCCCAGGTGGCCGGGGTGTCGCACCAGACGGTCTCCCGGGTGCTCAGCGACCACCCCAACGTGCGCGAGGCCACCAAGGAACGCGTGCTGCGCGCGATCGCCGAACTCGGCTACCGGCCGAACTCGGCGGCCCGGACGCTGGTGACCCGGCGCAGCCGGACCATCGGGGTGGTCGCCGCGAACACCACGCTGTTCGGTCCCGCCAGCATCCTGGCGGGCCTGGAGCGGGCCGCGCGGGGCGAGGACTACCTGGTGGCGTCGGTCGGGCTGGAGGAGCTGACCGAGCACGCACTGGGCAAGGCCCTGGAGCGGCTGGGCGGTTGGGGAGTGGACGGCGCGGTGGTGATGACCCCGCACCGGCACGCCGTGGCGGCGCTGGCCCGGCTGCCCCAGCCGTTCCCGATCGTGACGGTCGAGGGCGGGCACGACCTCGACCTGCCGGGCGTGGCCGTGGACCAGGTCGGCGGGGCGCGGGCGCTCACCGAGCATCTGCTCTCGCTCGGCCACACCCGGATCTGGCACGTCGCCGGGCCCGGCGAGTGGATCGAGGCGGAGGGACGGCTGCGGGGCTGGCGCACCGCGCTGGAGGCGGCCGGGTTGCCGGTGCCGGCGCACCTGGCGGGCGACTGGAGTCCCGCCTCGGGCCACGCCGCGGGCCGGAAGGTCGCGGAGGCGTTCCGCCGCGGCGCCCGCTCCCGGCCGACGGCGGTGTTCGCGGCCAACGACCACATGGCCCTGGGCGTCATCCGCGCGCTGCACGAGGCCGGGGTGCGGATCCCCCAGGACGTCGCGGTGGCGGGCTTCGACGACCTCCCCGAGGGCGCCTACCTCACGCCCCCGCTGACCACCGTCCGGCAGGACTTCACCGCCGTCGGCCGGGAGGGGATCGGCATGCTGCTGCGGCTGATCGAGGAGCCCACCGCCCCCCTCGCCCACGTCAGCGTCCGGCCGGAGCTGGTGGTCAGGGCGAGCACCGCCGACGGGCGGCGGGCGGCGGCGGAGGCCGGCACGGCCGCGCTGTTCTCGGACACGTCGGGAGCGGGGCGCTAGGAGCGCGGCACTAGGAGCGGGGCGCTAGGAGCGCGGCACTAGGAGCGGGGTACTAGGAGCGGGGCGCCAGTGCCGCGTCCGGCCGATCCCGCCGCGCGCGCGACGCCGGATCGCCACCGGTCCCGAGGGGGTTGGGAGCCCGACCCCGCGCGCCGATCCGACAAGATCGACCGGGCGGGGCCCGGCGGCGTCCGGCCGATCTCACCTGGAGGCCAACTCCCTTGGTCGATGCGGGGGTTGACCCGGCCGCCGGTGCGGCGGAAGATCCTCCCCGGCGGTCGGCGCGGTGTCGGCCGGGCCCGGCTACCGGACCGGCGGGTGGACCGTTCGGACCGGGGCGGGGGCCTGCGGCAGAACGGCCGGGCCGGGAGCGGCCCCCGGCGGTCACGACCACGACAGGAGCACGCCCGTGCCGGACCCGACGCCCTTCCTGCTCGAACGCCTGCACGCGGCCGGACTGGCCGACGTCGTCGCGGTCGAGCCGGCCGCCGGGGGCTTCGCCGCGGTCGCCGGGCTCGCACGCCGGGGTGACGGCACGTCGGTGTTCGTCAAGGCGTTCGACGGGCCGCCGTCGGACGGTGCCTTCGCGGCGGAGGCCGAAGGGCTCGCCGTGCTGCGCGGGGCGGGCGGGGTCGTCACGCCCGAGGTCGTCCGCGCCGACCGCGACGTGCTGGTGCTGTCGGTGCTGCGGCCCCGCCCGGACACCGAGGTCTTCTGGGAGCGGTTCGCGCACGCGCTCGCCCACCTGCACGGCACCACCCGGCACCCCCGGTTCGGGTGGCACCGGGACAACTGGCTGGGCCGCCGCCGGCAGGTCAACACCTGGGAGGACGACGGATTCGAGTTCTTCGCCCGGCACCGCCTGCTGCGCTGGCTCGACGAACCCCGCGTCCGGGAGGCGCTCGACGCGGCGGACCGGACGGCGCTGGAGCGGCTGTGCGACCGGCTGCCCGAACTGCTGCCGGTCGGACCCGCGTGCCTCACGCACGGCGACCTGTGGGCGTCGAACGTCATGGCCGACCCCGACGGGCGGCCCGCGCTGATCGACCCGGCGGTCTCGTACACCTGGGCCGAGGTCGACCTGGCCCACCTGTGGACGACCGCACCGCCGCCCGAGGCGCGCGCGTTCTTCGGGCGCTACGCCGAACTGACCGGGCTCGACCCCGACTGGCGCGAACGCGCGCCGATCCTCCAACTGCGCCAGCACCTGGCCGTGATCGCCCAGTTCGACCCCGACTGGGGCGCCGCCGACCTGGTGCGCGCCACGCTGGCCCCGTTCCGGCGCCGCTGAACCCGGTCGTGGCTTCCGGCGTTGCCGGGCCCGGTCGTGGCCTCCGGCGCCGTCCGCGTGGCGCCGTCCGCGTGGCGCCGCCCGTCCGGGCCTCGGCTTCCGGCTCCCGGTCTCGGCCTCCGGCCTCCGGTGCCGCCCGTCCGGTCGTGGCCCCGGATCTTGACACACGTGTTGTGAGCGCTAACATTCCAGCGTCGGTGCAGCCGGGTCCTCGGCGCACCTCCGGCGGCTCCCGGTCCGCGCTCCTGAGGGTGGGCTGACGGACCGGGCCCCGCCGCGGCCGGCCCGCTTCCCCAGCGCGGGTCACCCGTGGCGGACGTGAGCGGCGCCGGCCCGACGGTGGCCCGTCCGCGCCCTTCCCCTGTCGTCCCCGGGGGAGTGCGCCCTTCGCCGCCGCCGGGTCGGCGCCGCTTGTCATCTCCATTGCCCACGAGCCGAGTTGACCGCTCGTCGGACTCCGGTCGGCGGGTGTCGGTGATGTGATCGTTACCCGCCGGCGTCGACGAGAGGGCTTGGCGGCCCCCCTGGCAGACCGTATGTTGTGGCGGGCAACAAACCGCGCCGAGGTGCTTCCGCCCCGTTCCCGCGCGCTTCCCCACCCCTCCCCAGCCACGCACGTCCGGCCGGACCGGACACGCCCCGAAAGGACCCTGCCCATGCGCAAGGGCCTCCTGTTCGCCACCGCCGCCCTGTCGGCGACCCTGCTCACCACGGCCACCGCCTGCTCGTCCTCGGGCTCCGGCAGTGACTCGGCGGGTGGCAAGAAGCCGAAGATCGGCGTGATCCTGCCGGACAGCAAGTCGTCCGTCCGCTGGGAGACCGCCGACCGCACCTACCTCGCGGCCGCCTTCAAGGCCGCCGGCGTGGACTACGACATCCAGAACGCCGAGGGCGACAAGCAGGCCTTCCAGACCATCGCCGACCAGATGATCACCAGCGGCGTGAACGTGCTGGTCATCGTCAACCTGGACAGCGGCACCGGCAAGGCCGTCCTCGACAAGGCCAAGGCCCAGGGCGTGGCCACCATCGACTACGACCGGCTCACCCTCGGCGGCTCCGCCCAGTACTACGTCAGCTTCGACAACACCCAGGTCGGCAAGCTCCAGGGCCAGGGCCTGACGAAGTGCCTGAGCGACACGGGGGCCAAGAACCCCGTCGTCGCCGAGCTCAACGGCTCCCCGACCGACAACAACGCCACCCTGTTCGCCAACGGCTACAACAGCGTGCTCGACCCGCTGTACGCCTCCGGCGAGTACACCAAGGGCCCCAACCAGTCGGTGCCCGACTGGGACAACGCCCAGGCCCAGACCATCTTCGAGCAGATGTACACCAGCCAGCCGAACATCAACGGCGTGCTCGCCGCCAACGACGGCCTGGCCAACTCCGCGATCGCCGTGCTGCGCAAGAACCACCGCAACGGGCAGGTCCCGATCACCGGCCAGGACGCCACCGTCCAGGGCCTGCAGAACATCCTGGCCGGCGACCAGTGCATGACCGTCTACAAGGCAGTCAAGAAGGAGGCCGACGCGGCCGCCGCCCTCGCGGTCGACCTGGCCGGCGGCAAGAAGAGCGACCCCGGCGCGACCGTCCACGACCCGACCGGCAACCGGGACGTCCCGGCGGTGCTGCTCGCCCCCCAGGCGATCTTCAAGGAGAACGTCCAGGACGTCGTCACCGACGGCTACGTCACCAAGGCGGAGCTGTGCACCGCCGAGTACACCGAGGCGTGCGCGAAGGCCGGCATCAAGTAGCGCCCCGCGCGCGGCCGCCGGCCCCGCGCCCGGCCGCTCCCGGCGGGCCCCGCGCCGC
>NZ_JBSGET010000126.1:0-25823 GCF_053603035.1 Kitasatospora sp. NPDC004272
CCCGCCCGCCCGGGGCGCCCCCGGCCCCCCCCCCAACAGGCCGGGGCGCCCCGCAGGGACACCCCGCCCGCCCCGCCGCGGTGTGGCAGGGCCTACAGGTACTCGGCCAGCTCGCGCAGCAGCGCGGCCTTCGGGCGGGCACCGGTGATGGTCTTCACCAGCTCGCCGCCCTTGTAGACGTTGAGCGTCGGGATGGAGATCACGTTGTACGCCGCAGCGGTCTCCTGGTTGGCGTCCACGTCGAGCTTGACGACGGTCAGCTTGTCGGCGTGCTCGGCCGCGATGTCCTCCAGGACCGGGGCGACCTGGCGGCAGGGGCCGCACCAGGTGGCCCAGAAGTCGACGAGGACGGGCTTGTCGCTCTTGAGCACCTCGGCGTCGAAGGTGGCGTCGGTTACTTCCTTGGTGGCGCCGGCCACGGGAACTCCTTGGGGTCGGAGAAGAGGTACGTCAGGGATAACAACGGCGGAGGCGGATCTGTTTCTGCTTCCGCCGGGACGGATCTGGCGGTGCGTCAGACCGCGACGACGGCGGCCGGGGCCTCGTCGGCGTCGGACAGCGCGGCCAGGTAGCGCTCGGCGTCCAGCGCGGCGGAGCAGCCGGTGCCGGCGGCGGTGATGGCCTGGCGGTAGGTGTGGTCCACCACGTCGCCCGCGGCGAAGACGCCGGGGACGTTGGTGCGGGTGGAGGGGGCCTCGACCTTGAGGTAGCCCTCGGCGTCCAGCTCCAGCTGGCCCTTGAACAGCTCGGTGCGCGGGTCGTGGCCGATCGCGATGAACAGGCCGGTGACGGGCAGCTCGCGCAGGTCCCCGGTGTTGGTGTCGCGCAGGGTCAGACCGGAGAGCTTCGGGTCCCCGTGGATCTCCTCGACCGCGCTGTCCCAGGCGAAGGTGATCTTCGGGTCGGCGAAGGCGCGCTCCTGCATCGCCTTGGAGGCGCGCAGCGAGTTGCGCCGGTGGATCACGGTGACGCTCTTGGCGAAGCGGGAGAGGAAGGTGGCCTCCTCCAGGGCGGTGTCGCCGCCGCCGACCACCGCGATGTCCTGGTCGCGGAAGAAGAAGCCGTCGCAGGTCGCGCACCAGGAGACGCCGCGGCCGGAGAGCTTGTCCTCGTTCGGCAGGTCGAGCTTGCGGTGCTGGGAGCCGGTGGCGACGATCACGGCGCGGGCGCGGTGCACGGTGCCCTCGGAGTCGGTGACGGTCTTGATGTCGCCCGTGAGGTCGACGGCGATGACGTCGTCCGGCACCAGCTCGGCGCCGAAGCGCTCGGCCTGGGCGCGCATGTTGTCCATCAGCTCGGGGCCCATGATGCCGTCGCGGTAGCCGGGGAAGTTCTCCACCTCGGTGGTGTTCATCAGGGCGCCGCCGGCCGTGACGGCGCCCTCGAACACCAGCGGCTTCAAGGAGGCGCGCGCGGTGTACAGCGCAGCGGTGTATCCGGACGGGCCGGAACCGATGATGATCACGTTACGGACGTCGCTCACTGCTTCTCCTGGTTCGCCTGGCGTCCCGCTCGCGCGGGGGAGGGCGGTCTGCTCCGCCGCCCCGGACAACGACTCACCAGTCTCCCGCATTCCCAGGCCCGGCCGCACCCACCGCCCGCACTCCGGGCGCGGTGGGCCCGGCCGGGCGAGGAATCAGGGGGCCGGGACGGTGCTGTGCAGCAGGATCGTCGAACCGGGGCAGTCCGGGGTGGCCAGGTAGACGTCCAACGGCCCGTCGCCGCCCGGCGGGCGGAACACCAGGGCCAGCACCGGGCGGCCCAGGTAGCGGCCGGGGCCGGTGGCGGCGGGCCGCTCGCCGGGCCGCCCGGCCGCCGCCGACAGGCAGGACGGGAGCTCCGCCGCCCCGTCGGGGGTGGCCGGGCCGAGCTCCTGCGGCGGCGCACCGGCCATCAGTTGCCGGACCTGCGCGGGCAGTCGGGCCTCGGTGAAGTCCGGGCCGTCGGCGACGCCGGCGCCCGGGGCCACCTGCTGGGGCGCCGGGGAGCCGGCGGCGGACGCCGGGGCGGCCGCAGCGTCGGAGACGTACCGACCGGCGCTGCTGCCCTCGCCGTCGGAACCGCGGTCGAGCAGCGAGCCGCCCAGCCCCAGGCCGAACACCACCGCCGCGACGGCCGTGCCGGCGAGTAGCAGCCGTCGGCCGCGCCGGCGGCGGTGCGGCGGACGGCCGGGGCCGGTGGCGGCGGCCGGGATGCCCGTCGGGGCGCCGGTGCGGCGCGGGGCGGCCGGGACGACCTCGGCCGGAGCGGTGCCGGCCGGGGGAGCGGGCCGGGTCGCACCGGTCTCGGCGCGGGCGGCGGACTCGGCGGCCAGGGCGGCCGTCAGCCGGTCCGCGACGTCCTGCGGCATGACGGGCGGCGGGGCGTCGGCCAGCAGTTCCGGGAGGCCGGACAGCGCCGCGAAGTCCTCGGCGCAGGCCGGGCAGTCGGCCAGGTGGGCGTGCAGCGCGGCGGCCCGGTCGGGCGGCAGCAGGTCCTCGGCGAGGTCGGCGAGGGCGTCCAGGGCGGGGTGGCCGGAAGGCGGGTGCGGCGTCATCGCGGGGTCGCATCTCCTTCCAGCGCGGGCGAGGGATCCGTGGGTGGGACGGGGGAGGGCGGGTTCGGGTTCCCGCTCCGGGGCGCGGGCGGCGCGGCCCCGCCGGGAGCCGGGGCGGGGGCCCCGGGGACCGGGCCGGCCGGGCGGGGGGGGGGGGGGGGGGGGGGGGGGGGGGGGGGGGGGGGGGGGGGGCGGGCCCCGGGGGGCCGCGGTCCGGTTCCCCCGTGCACCGGCCCGGGCGGGCCGGAGCTCCGGCGGTGTTCCACGTGGAACACCGAGCGGGGCGGCGGGCCGGAGGTCGGGGGGTGTTCCACGTGGAACGGCGTCCACCCCGGTTCCACGTGGAACCGGGGTGCCGCCCGGCCCGAGGTGGCGCAGCAGCGGCAGCAGTCGGGCCCGGCCGCGGGCACAGCGGCTCTTCACGGTGCCGACCGGCACGCCCAGCACCTCGGCGGCCTCGGCCACCGGGTAGCCCTGCATGTCGACCAGCACCAGGGCGGCCCGCTGCTCGGCGGGCAGTTCGGCCAGCGCGTCGGCCACCTCGCGGCGGGTCTCGGCCCGCACCGCGTGGTGCTCGGCGTCCTCGGCGGCGCCGAGCGCGCGCTCGGCGGTGCCGTCCGGCCGCTGGTCGAGCGAATCGGCCCGGCGGACCGCGCCGCGGCGGGCCCGGTCCAGACAGGCGTTCACCACGATCCGGTGCAGCCAGGTGGTGACCGCCGAGCGGCCCTGGAACCCGGCGGCGGCCCGGAAGGCGGAGACCAGGGCGTCCTGCAGCGCGTCGGCGGCCTCCTCGCGGTCGCCGAGGGTGCGCACCGCGACCGCCCACAGGCGGTCCCGGTGCCGGTGCACCAGCGTCCCGAAGGCGTCCGGGTCGCCCGCCGTGTGCCGGGCGAGCAGTTCGGCGTCGGTGGGCTCCTCGGCCATCCGCCCCCTCCTTGCGGTTCGGCCGTCCGTTCCGGCGGCCCCGGGTCACATCGTTGGGGATGCGCCGGAACGGATCAAGAGGTGCCCGGGAGGAGAAACCGGGGACGGGACGGGGGCGCGACGGGCGAAGGTTGCCTGACGCGGCACTAGCCGTTGACCTGGACCTCGGCGACCTTGCCGCGGAAGCCGCCGCCGTCGTCGTTGGCCGGGACGCTGGTCAGCCAGAGCAGCAGGTACCGGGTGGTGACCGGGCTGTCGGGTTTCAGGGTGACCTTGCTGCCGGAGGTGGCCGCGATCGAGGCGCCGAAGCTGCGGAAGCCGGGCTCGTCGGCGGACGGCGGGGCGGTGGTGCCGGTGGGCGCGGCCTTCAGTTCGACCTTGGTGTCGCCGAGGAACTGGACGTCCACCGAGTCGACCCGGTGGGCCGAGCCGAGGTCGATCAGCAGGCCGGTGCCGGGCCGGTAGGCGCCGCCGAACTGGTCGTTGTAGCGCTGGGTGGTCCAGGCGGTGGCCGGGTTGCCGTCGGTGGCGTTCGGCACCTCGCTGAAGTGCTCGCTCTTGTTGTCGCCGAACGCGTTGAACGGCGAGAGCGCGGCGAGGGGGAGCTTCCCGCTGACGGCGGCGGGGGCCGAGCCGCTCGGGACGGGCGCCGGGGTGCTCTGGCCGCTCTCGGCCTTGTCCTGCTGGGCGTTGACGTACTGGGCCAGCTGCCAGGAGCCGATCGCCACCGCGGAGAGCGCCACCAGCGAGGCGGTCCACTTCAGCAGGCGGCGCAGCCCGCGGCGGCGGCGCGGGGCGGCCGGGGCGGGCGTGGGGGCGGGCGCGGGTTCCGGGCGGGGGAGCACCTGGGTCTGCGCGCCGCTCGCGTAGCGCGGCCGGGCGGCGGGCAGGGCGCGCAGCGCGGGCGGGGCGGGCTGCTCGGGCTGCCGGATCTTCGGCATCCGGTTGATCGCCGCGGCCAGTTCGGCGGGGCTGGTGATCGGCTCCTTGTGGTGCGGGGGCTGCTCGCACAGGATCCGCGCGGCGAGCTCCGCCAGGCCCTTGTGGACGCCCGCCCGGACCTGGTCCGGCGGGACGCAGCCCAGGCCCTTGGGGAGGCCCTGCAGGTCGTAGCGGTCCTCGGGGTAGGGCCAGCGGTGGGTGAGCGCCGCGTACAGCAGCGCGCCGATCGCCCGGACGTCGGTCAGCTCGGCGTCCTCGGCGGGCAGGCCGCGCAGCGCCGCGTCCACCGCGATGCCGTTGATCCGGTACTGGCCGCCGTCGGTGCGCAGCACGCACTTGGGGGTGAGCCGCAGGTGCGCCTGGCCGCGCTCGTGGGCGGCGGCGATCGCGTCGGTGACCTGGCGGACCATCTGGTACGCGTCGTACGGCTCCATCGGGCCGCTCGCCAGCAGCTCGCCGAGGTCGTGGGCGCCGGGCAGCCACTCGCGGATGACGTAGACCAGCTCGCCCTCCTGCACCGCGTCGAGCACCTGGACGAAGCGCGGGTCGCCGAGCAGGGCGGCGCTGCGGGCGGCGGTGAGCACCGACTTGGCGCGGCGGTGGCCGGCCGCGAGCAGGTGGACGCCGACGGCGCGGCGGAGCTTCTCGTCGACGGCGCGCCAGCTGCTGAAGGTCTCCGACTCGGAGATGCACTCCTCCAGCCGGTAGCGGGCGCCGATCTTGTCGCCGCTGTGCCGCTGCGGGGCGGGCAGCACGGTCGGCAGGGTGGCGGTGTCGGCGTCCAGGGTCTCGGTGCTGGTGGCCGGGGCGGGCTCGGAGGGCTCGACCGGCGGCAGCGGGCGGCGCACCCCGCGGCTGCGGGAGGGGCGTTCGGGGCGGGGGCCCTGGGCGGCCAGCTCGGCGTCGATCTCCTGGGCGGAGAGCGGGGCGGTGACCTCGGGGGGCGGGCCCGGCCGCTGGTCGTCGGAGCCGTCCGGGCCGGGGGTCCCGGGGGTGTCCTCGGCGGCCGTGGCGGCGGCTGCGGCGGGTGCGGCGGGTCCGGCCTTCGGGCGGGCCGCGCGCAGCGGGGTGGTCTGCGGGTCCGTCCCGGCGCTGCCCTTGCCGTTGCTCCGGCTGCCGTTCTTCGCCTCTCCGCTCTTCGCCCCGTTCTTCGCCTCTCCGCTCTTCGCTCCGGCCTTCGCCTCGGCGGTCTTCGTGGAGCCGTTCGCGGCGGCGGTCTTCACCGCCCCGTTCACCGCCCCGGTCGCGCTGCCGTTCGCGGCGCCCTTCGCGCTGCCGTTCGGGGAGCCCTTCGCGCTGCCGTTCGCGGCGCCGTTCGGGGAGCCCTTCGCCGGGCTCTTGGCGGCCCGGCCGCTCCCGGAGTCGCGGTCGGACCCGTGGTCGGAGCCGGCCTCGCGCTCCGTGCCCGTCGCCGGCGCGGCCTCGGTCGCCGCCCCGTCCGTCTCGGACGTGTCGACGATCGCCTTGGTGCCGTCAGCCACCGTGGTCCTGCCTCCCCTTGTGTCGCCCCGGTCCATCCCAGGACGGTCGACGTCCCCGTTCCCGGAGCGGTCGGCCGTGCAGGGTCAATTGTGCCCACTTCCGGACGCCAGGTACGACCTCTGGGAGTGGCGGGAGGTTGCCCGGTTGCCCACATCCGGCGGAACAGCAGACGAATGGGCCGGAACCGGGGGCGTACCCCGACTCCGGCCCAGGGAAAGCGTACTGAGGATCCGACGGTTCGTCCTCGTCCGGGTTGACGTCACGTCAACCGGGCGCTCGCGGGGGGTCTCAGCGGCCGAGCCTCCTGCGGACCATTCCGGTGAGTGCGCTCAGTTCCTCGATGCGCATCTTCCGCGCCAGCACCAGGAACACCGCGAGCTGCGCGCCGGCCGCGACCAGCAGGGTCAGCACGTTGCCGACCCACCCGTCCAGGACCTGCAGGGCGAGCAGTTCCAGCACCAGGCCGACCACCGCGGCGGGCAGCGAGGCCATCGCCAGCCGGACGTACGTCTTGGTGATCCGGGCGGTGTCCAGGCCGCCGACCTTCGCCTTCAGCTTGGGCACCGCGACGAACACGCCGACCGCGTAGGACAGGCCGTAGCCCAGCGCCATGCCGGTCACCGCCCACTGCGCGGGCAGCACCAGCCAGCACAGCACCGCGGTGGCGGCCTGGGTGAGCGCCACCCAGACGGTGTTGGAGAACGGCGTGCGGGTGTCCTCGTAGGCGTAGAAGCCGCGCAGCAGCACGTACTGCACCGAGTACGGGATCAGGCCGAGGGCGAACGCGGAGAGCATGTAGCCGACCGCGGTGGTGCCGTGGGCGACCGCGCCGCCGTTGCCCAGCCCGTAGATCGAGGAGCCGATCACCGGGCCCAGCGACAGGAACAGGAACGCGGCGGGGACGATCGCCACCGCCGAGGTGCGCAGGCCGTACGAGAGGTCGTCGCGGACGGCGCCGGAGTCCTGGTCGGCGGCGGCCCGGGAGAGCCGGGGGAGCACCGCGCTCATCACCGAGACGGTGATCACCGCCATCGGCAGCTGCCAGATCAGCAGCGCGTTGGAGTAGGCGGCCAGGCCGACGCCGAGGTGGCCGTCCTGCTCGGCGGCCCGGCCGGAGGCGGTGGCCAGCTGGGTGACCACCAGGAAGCCGGCCTGGTTGGCCAGCACGAACAGGAAGGTCCACTTGGCGAGCCGGGCGGCCTTGCCCAGGCCGTGGCCGCGCCAGTCGAAGCGCGGCCGGAACGAGAAGCCCGCCGCCCGCAGGTACGGGATCATCGACAGCGCCTGCACGGCCAGGCCCAGCATGGTGCCGATGCCGAGCAGCCGGACGCCCTCCGGGGAGATCGACTGCGGGGTGACCTCGGTGTGCTGGAAGGTGCCGTACACCGCGATGTACATCACGAAGGTGAAGATCACCACGACGTTGTTCAGGACCGGCGTCCACATCATCGCGCCGAACCGGCCGCGGGCGTTGAGGATCTGGCCCATCACCACGTGCACGCCCATGAAGAAGATGGTCGGCAGGCAGTAGCGGGCCAGCGCCACCGTGGTGTCGGCGCTCGCCGCGTCGCGCATCAGCGCGTGCGAGATCAGCTGCACCAGCACCGGCGCGGCCAGCACCGCCACGAACACCACGCCCGCCAGGCCGGTCACCACCAGGGTGAGCAGCCGGTTGGCGTACGCGGTGCCGCCGTCCTCGTCGTTCTTCATGCTGCGCACCAGTTGCGGCACGAACACCGCGTTCAGCGCGCCGCCGCCGATCAGGATGTACAGCAGGGTGGGCAGGGTGTTCGCGGCGTTGTACGAGTCGCCCATCGAGGCGACGCCGATCGCGGCGGCGATCACCATGGTGCGCAGGAAGCCGGTGCCGCGGGAGACCAGGGTGCCGGCCGCCATCACCGCGCTGGAGTTCAGCAGCCCGGCGACCTTGGCCGCACCGCCGCCCCCGCCGCCCCCGCCGTTCCCGGGAGCACCGGGGCCGGGCTCGGGGCCTGACCCGGGGTCGGGCTCGGCGGGCTCGGGCGCGAGGAAGGGCGCCGGCGGACCGGTGGGCACGGCGGCGGCCGCGTTCGCCTCCAGGACGGCCGAGTCGGCCCGCAGCACCACCTCCTCCTCGGACAGCGGCGGGTCGAACTCGATCGGCGGCACGTACGGGTGGGTGCTCCGCGCGTCCCCGGCGGGTTCCGCCCGGTCCTCGCCCGGGTCGTCCTCCCCGGCCGCGTCCCCGTCCGCCTCCCCGGCCGCGTCCCGCTCCCCGTCGCCGGGCGGGTCGGCGGCGTCCCCCGACAGCAGGGCGTCCACCCCGACGTAGTCGTCGACGGGGGCGGGCTCGGCCGGGAGCTCCCAGCGGGGCCGCTCGGCGGGCTCCTCCGGTGCGGACCGCTCCTTCGCGGGCGCCTCCGCGGGCGCGTCGGCGGCTGCCTCCGGTGCGGACCGGGCCCCGGCCGCGACCTCGGCGGCGACCGAGGCCCAGCGCGGCGCCGGGGCGGTCAGCCGCAGGGTGGGATCGGTCGCGGCGTCGGGCCGGCCCGGCACCGCGGCCGACCCCTCGGGGGTGTCCGTCCGGTCGGGACCGGCGCCCGGCAGGTCGATCGCGCCGTACGGGTCCGCGCTCCCGAACGCCTCGGCGGCGTACGGGTCGTTGGCGTAGGTGTCGGCGACGTACCAGTCGGCGGCCGGTTCCGCGGGGGCGGCGGACCGGAGGCCGCCCGCGCGCTCCTGGGGCCGGCCGCCGCCCTGGTCCTGGGCCGTTCGATCGCTCCGCTCGTTCATGCCACCAATCCACGTCAGAGAGGGGGATGGACGCCCGGGGGGTGGGGCGACCTAGTGATCCACCTTCTCATCACCGGATACCCGATCGGTGTCATCCGCGGTGGACGAGGGGTCCGCGTCGGACGGCGGCTCGGCGCCCCGCCCGGCCCCGGCGGAGCCGTCGACCGGACGGTCCGGGTCCTCGTCGACCTCGCCGGCCGCCCGGCGCTTCTTGCGCTGCAGGGAGAACCGCACCCCGGCGAGCACCATCAGCACGGTGCCGCCGGCGATCACGTACATCACGCCGCTGGCCACCGAGGTGACGTCGACGGTGAACTCCATCGCCTCGCCGTAGGGGCGGGCGTTCGGGCCGGTGGTCCACAGCTGCGCGGTCACCCGGACCGGGCCGTTGACCTGGGCCTCGACCGGGAAGCGGAGGGTCGAGTTGGTGGTGGCGTCCAGCACCACCGACTGGATCGGGTAGTTGATCCGCAGCCGGTTCGCCTGGGTGGAGATGACCCGCAGCTCCAGGTTGCCGACCGACTGGGTCAGCCCGTTCTTCACGCTGACCAGCATCGTCGCGTTGTCGCCCGGCAGGGTCACCACGCTCTTCTGGACCACCCGGACCGCGGACTTCAGGTTGTCCAGGTAGGTGCGCGCCCCGAGCCGGTACTCGGTGCCGGCCTTCGGCTGGTCGCGCCACTCGGTGGACATCGAGCGCACCATCGTGGCGCTGAACGACTCACGCACCCGCTCCGGCCGGGTGAGGATCATCATCAGCTGGTCCACGCCGTCCTGGAGCTGCATGGTCGCCGACAGCTCGGCGGTGGACAGCTCGCCGGCGGTCGCCCCGGCCGGGTACGCCTCCGGGACGGAGGTGTTCGCGGCCGGGTCCGGGGTCAGGGCGGAGACCTTCTCCAGCGTCGCCAGGGTCAGCCAGCCGCCCTCCGCGCCCTTCACCACCGAGTCGTGCAGCGCCTGCGCGGTGCCCGCGGTCATCGAGCGGGACGGCAGCACCAGCAGGCCGCGCGGGTGCTCCGGCTCCTGGTGGGCGATGGTCAGGGTCTCGGCGAGGAACTGCTGCTCGGCCAGCGTGCGCCGGCTCTCCGAGTCCAGGTCGGACCGGAAGATCGGGGCGAGCGTCGAGTCGGAGACCACCGCGACCTGCCCGCTGGCGAGCCGGCGGGCCGCGTTCGGGGTGTAGCTCAGCTTGTCGGACTCCGGCAGCGACTCGCCGTCGACCAGCAGCAGGTGCCCGCCCGCGGTGGCGGCCACCGCCGCGGTGCGCTGGTCCAGCACGCCCTGGTGGGGCCAGGCCACGTCCGACCTGGCGTCCACCGAGAGTCGCGCCTCGGTGGTGATCTGGCCGGCCGTCACCGCCTTGCGCAGCGCGGCCTCCATGCCGTTCAGCCCGGCGCCGTTGTGCGCGATCGAGGCCAGGTCGGGGTCGGCGTACGGCAGCGACACCACCTCGTTGCCGGGCTGGGCGAGCGCCTCGCGCAGCTTCGACAGCCAGGCCGTCGCCGCGTCGCGGCCGGTGCCCGGGACGGTGTTGTCCTCGCTCGCGGACTCGCCGGCGGTGCCCGGCTTCTGCACCCGGTACGACTTGGTCATCGCGAACACGGTGTCCAGCAGGTTCGGGTCGATCGCCCAGGTCAGCCCGGGCGTGGTCGCGCCGATCCGGACCAGCTGGTTCAGCCGGCCGTCACCGGTCAGCTCGGTGGCCAGGTCGTCGTCGCGCAGCACCGGGGTCTGGTTGCTGTCCGCCATGGTCTGGGCGACCAGCACCGGCGCGTGGGTCAGCGGCCAGACCACCGCCAGCTGGGAGGGCTGGGCGGTCTTCTTGCCCTGGAACGGCAGGAAGGTCCGGGCGATGCCCAGCGGGTGGGCCTGCTCGCCGCCGGTGCTGCCCCAGACGTCCACCGCCAGCTCGTAGGTGCCGGTGTTCGCGGTCTTCAGCACGGAGACCGGCACGGCCAGCGAGAAGGGCTCGCTCTGCCCCGGCTCCAGGTCCCGCAGCCCCTGGGCGGGGTTGTCCAGCGAGATGCCGTCCAGGGTGCTGGGGGTGGTCCGGGACATCACCAGGGCCAGCTCGCTGGGGGCCGTCATCGGCCGGATCTGCGGCTGGCGGACCTTCACGTTCGGCGACTTGAGTTTCGTCCCGCCGGAGTTGGTGACCGTGCCGGTGACGGTCACGGTGCTGTTCTCGGTCGCGACCTGCTCGGACAGCGAGTCGATCTGGACCACCGCCGGGTACTCGGCCGTCGCGGTCGGCAGCAGGCCCGGGCCGGCCGCCGCCGGAGCGGCGCACAGCACGCCGACCAGCCCGCTCGCGAGCAGCGCGGCGGACCCCCTGGCCAGCAGGCCCTTCCACCGTCCGCGACGCGCCGCCACTACCGCGTTCCGCCCGGTCCGCTCGTCCACGCGCGTCCTCGCCGTTCCCGATCGTCTCGATCACTCCACGCACCGCCGCGGCCGTCCCGGCCGCACCGTCCCCGGCCGAGGAGCGTCCATTCGGCATGGTAACGATGCCGCCCGGCCCGCAGTGTTGCGGCCCGGGAGCTACCGGGCCGCCCCCGGCGGCGGGAAACGGGAGGGCGGTGGAGCGAGCCGGGCACGTACCCTTGTGAGCCGTGTCCACTGCCAATGCGTCCAGCGCCAATCATTCCAGCTCCGCCGACCGGGTCGCCCTGCCGGGGCTGACCGAGGCGCAGACCCTCGGCCTGCAGGAGCTGCTGCGGGTCTCCCCGGTCGCCGACGAGATCGCCCGCCGCTTCCAGGAGGCCGGCCACCGGCTGTCGCTGGTCGGCGGGTCGGTCCGGGACGCCCTGCTCGGCCGGCTCGGCAACGACCTCGACTTCACCACCGACGCCCGCCCGCAGCAGATCCTCAAGCTGGTCAAGGGCTGGGCCGACGCGGTCTGGGACGTGGGCATCGCGTTCGGCACCGTCGGCGCCCGCAAGGACACTGCCGAGGGCTCGTTCCTGATCGAGATCACCACGTACCGCAGCGAGGCGTACGACCGCAGCTCGCGCAAGCCCGAGGTCAGCTACGGCGACTCGATCGAGCAGGACCTGGTGCGCCGCGACTTCACCGTCAACGCGATGGCCGTCGACCTGCCCGGCCGGCGGTTCGTCGACCCGCACCACGGCCTGGAGGACCTGGAGGCCCGGGTGCTGCGCACCCCCGCCACCCCCGAGGAGTCCTTCTCCGACGACCCGCTGCGGATGATGCGGGCCGCCCGGTTCGCCGCCCAGCTGGACTTCGACCCGGCGCCCGAGGTGGTCGCCGCGATGACCGCGATGGCCGAGCGGATCACCATCGTCTCCGCCGAGCGGGTCCAGGCCGAGCTGAACAAGCTGCTGCTCGCCGAGCACCCGGTCAAGGGCCTGCGCCTGCTGGTCGACACCGGGCTGGCCGACCACGTGCTGCCCGAGCTCCCGGCGCTGCGGCTGGAGAGCGACGAGCACCACCGGCACAAGGACGTCTACGAGCACTCGCTGACGGTGCTGGAGCAGGCGATCGCGCTGGAGACCGAGGGCCCCGACCTGGTGCTGCGGCTGGCCGCGCTGCTGCACGACATCGGCAAGCCGCGCACCCGCCGCTTCGAGTCGGACGGCCGGGTCTCCTTCCACCACCACGAGGTGGTCGGCGCCAAGATGACCCGCAAGCGGATGCGCGAGCTCAAGTACTCCAACGAGCTGGTGGGCGAAGTCTCCCGGCTGGTCGAGCTGCACCTGCGCTTCCACGGCTACGGCGGCGGCGAGTGGACCGACTCCGCGGTGCGCCGCTACGTCACCGACGCCGGCCCGCTGCTGTCCCGGCTGCACAAGCTGACCCGCTCCGACTGCACCACCCGCAACAAGCGCAAGGCCGCCGCGCTGGCCCGCACCTACGACTCGCTGGAGGAGCGGATCACCGCGCTCCAGGAGCAGGAGGAGCTGGACGCGATCCGCCCCGCGCTGGACGGCAACGAGATCATGGAGCTGCTCGGCCTGCGGCCCGGCCCCGCGGTCGGCCGGGCCTACAAGCACCTGCTCGAACTGCGCCTGGAGCACGGCCCGGTGGAGCACGAGGAGGCGGTGGCCGCGCTGCGCGCCTGGTGGGCGGAGCAGCCGCAGGACTGACGCCGGGTCAGTGCTTTCCGGTGGTGGCCGCGCCGTTCACCGGGCGCAGGCACAGCCGGTACCGGGTGGTGTGCTTGCGCGACCCGTACTTGTCGTCGTAGGGCGTCGTCCCCGGGCGGGTGCTGGAGCAGCTGAGCAGGCCGATGGCGCCGTCCTTGCGGTACTCCACCTTCCACCTGGCACCCGAGGCGCTGCAGGACACGTCGCGGTGCTGGCCGTCCAGGCAGTCGCCGACGGCCGGTCCCGGGGGCGGTGCGATGAAGAGCCACACCAGGCCGGCGGCCAGGCCGAGCAGCACCACGACGAGCGCCGTCCGGCGGAGCACGGTGCGGGGGGTGGCGGGCCCGAGCGGCTTGACCGGCTCCCGCGGCGGTTCCTGCCCCCAGGCGGGCAACTGCCCCTCCCCGGCGGGCGGTTGGCCGTACGCGGGCTGCTGGCCGTACGCCGGGGCCGCGGGCTGCTGCCCGTAGACCGGCGGCTGGCCGTACGCCGGAGCGGGGGGCTGCGGTCCGTGGCCCGGCTGCTGCCCGTACGCGGGCGGCTGGGCGTGACCGGGCGGGGGCTGCTGGCCGTACGCGGGGGCCGCGGGCTGCTGCCCGTACGCGGGCGGCTGCGGGTAGCCGTACGGCGGCGGGGGCGGCGGTTGCCGGCCGGGCGGGCCGTACGGGTCGGGCTGGCCGTAGGTCCCGGGTGGCGGCGGTGTGCTCATCTGATCTATCCCCCCTGACGGCATTCTGCGCTGCCGTGCGCCCACGTACCCTAGCGGCCGACCCCCCGTCAGGAGCGGCGGGTGGCGCGGAAGTACAGCGCCGCCCCGACCGCGTACAGCCCGGACAGCGCCAGCAGCACCGGCCCGGACCGGCCGTCCAGCGGCAGGACCAGCGCGGTGGCGGCGGCCGCGGCGACGTACGAGACGTTCATCAGGACGTCGTAGATCGCGAACACCCGGCCGCGGTACTCGTCCTCCACCGACTCCTGCACCAGGGTGTCGGTGCAGATCTTGGTGCCCTGGGTGACCACGCCCAGCAGCAGCGCGGCCGCCAGCACCGGCGGCTCCCGGAAGGTCAGGCCGAGGGCCGGCACGAACACCGCGGCCCCGGCCAGGCAGAGCGTCATCCAGCCGTGCAGGCCGAACCGGCGGGTGGCCCACGGGCTGACGGCCGCGGCCAGGAAGAAGCCCGCCGCGGACATCACGACCGCCAGGCCCAGGGTGGCCAGGCCGCCGTCGACGTCCTCGGCCGTGTTGAAGGTGTAGCGGCTCAGCATCAGCACCACCACGGTCAGCACGCCGTAGCAGAACCGGGCCAGGCTCACCGCGGCCAGCGCGCGCACCGCCGGACGGCAGTCCCGCAGCAGGTGCCGCAGCCCGGCCCGGAGGTCCTGCCAGGTTGCCGCCAACGCCTGCCGCAGCGGCGGGAGTTCGCGGTGCAGGTCGGGCCCCAGCTCGTCCGGCGCGATCGGCCGCACGGCCAGCGCGGCGACCAGGTACAGCAGCGCGGAGAGCCCCACCGTCAGGGCGGTCGCGGCCGAGCCGGACGCCAGTATTCCCCCCACCAGCCCCAGCGAACCGCCGACCGTCGCCGCGACCGTGCCCAGGGTCGGCGACACCGCGTTGGCGGTGACCAGTGCGGACGGGTCCGCCACCACCCGGGGCAGCGCGGCCGACAGCCCCGCCAGGATGAACCGGTTGACCCCGATCACCACCAGCGCCGCCACGTAGAACACCCAGCGCGGCAGCCCGCCGAGCAGCAGCAGGACGGTCAGCAGGCAGAGCGCGCAGCGGAGCAGGTTGCCCGTCAGCAGCACCTGGCGCCGCCGCCAGCGGTCCAGCATCACCCCCGTGAACGGGCCGACCACCGAGAACGGCAGCATCACCACCGCCAGCGCGACGGCGATCTCGGCGGGGGAGGACTGCTTGTCCGGGGAGAAGAGCGCGTAGGTGGCCAGGGACGCCTGGAACACCCCGTCCGAGAGTTGCGAGAGCATCCGGACCGTCAGCAGCCGCCGGAAGCCGGGTCCGCGCAGCAGGCCGAGCAGCAACCCGGGCAGGGGGGCCTCCCGCGGGGGCCGGTCGGTGATCACCCGCCAAGGGTGCCACGAGGCGGATCCGGTTTCACGTGAAACATTCGTCGACTTCGGGCGGACGGACGCCCCCCGCGCGCTCCCGCACCACCGATGTCCCGGCCGCCGGCGGATCGTTGACCGTCCCGGGCGGGAAGAACACCCACTCGGAACAACGGGAGGCTCCCATGCGGGACGAGTTCACCGCGCTGCTGCTCGGACAGGTCGGGCAGCACGAAGGCCGCGGACCCGACGGCACCTGGAACAACCGCCAGCGCTACAGCACCGAGACCCCCGGGCTCGAATGGTCCGACGGCCAGCCCTGGTGCGCCACCTTCGAGGCCTGGGCGGCCCACCGCACCGGCATGGACGCCCTCTGGCCGATGACGGCCTCCTGCCTGACCGCCGTCGCCTGGTGGCGCGACCGCGGCCGCTGGAGCGACTACCCCGTCCTCGGCGGCCCCTTCTACCTCGGCCCCGACGGCGGCACCCACACCGGCGTCGTCGTCGCCTACGACGCCGACACCATCCGGACGGTGGAGGGCAACGCGCTCCCGCTGCACGCCGGGGTCCTCACCCCCACCGGCTACCGGAGGATGGGCGACCTCGCGGTCGGCGACGAGGTGATCGACCCGGCCGGCCGGCCGTCCCGCGTCACCGGCGTCTTCCCCAAGGGCGTCCGCCCGGTCCACCGGGTCGTCCTCCGGGACGGGTCCACCGCGGAGGCGTGCGAGGAGCACCTCTGGCAGGTCGAGGTCGACGGCCGGCCCGCCCCGAGCGTGGTCACCACCCTGGAGCTCGCCGCCCTGGTCGCCGCCCCGGGCTCCCGGGTGCGGGTGCCCCTCCTCGAACCCGTCGAGTACCGGCAGACCGGCGGACCGCTCCCGGTCGACCCCTACCTGCTCGGACTGCTTGTCGGGGAGGCCGGCACCGGCGGCGCCGGTCCGCGCCCCGAGGTCCTGGCCGAACTGCGGGCCGCGTTCCCCGACGGCCGGCGACCGGAGCGGGAGCTGCGCGCGCTCGGCCTCCGGGAGGCCGCCGCGGGAGGGGAGTTCCTGCCCGTCCGCTACCTGACCGCGGACACCAAGGACCGGCTCGCCCTCCTGCAGGGGCTGATGGACGTCGACGGCAGCGTGGACGCGCGGGGCCGGATCGAGTTCCGCTCGGCCTCCGCCCGGCTGGCCCGCGACGTCCAGGAACTGGTTCGCTCGCTCGGCGGCCGGGCGGCGGTGAGCAGCGGCACGGCCGCGCACCTGGTCCGGGACATCGAGATGCCGCGCTTCAACCCGTTCCGGCTCGGCCGCCGGGCGGAGCGGTTCGTCCCGCGGGACGCCGCACGGGCCCGCCGGGTCGTCTCCGTCGAGTACGTGCGCGACGAGGAGGTGCAGTGCATCGCGGTGTCGGCCGCCTCCCGGCTGTTCGTCACCGACGACTTCGTCCCCACCCACAACACCAACGACAGCGGCTCCACCGAGGGCGACGGCGTCTACCTCAAGTCCCGCCCGCGGCGCGGCCCCGGCTCGCCGTACGGGTACGGGGTGCCGGCCTTCCCCGAGGGGACGGTCTCGGCCGACCCGGCGCTCGGGGGCGTGCCGGCCGCCCGGACGTCGGGGCAGGCGACCGCGCCGGCCGCCGGGACGCCGCGCTGGCCCGGGCGGTACCTGCGGGTGCAGACGCCGATGCTGCACGGGGACGACGTGCTGATGTGGCAGCGCCGGCTGGCCGCCCGCGGCTGGTCGATCGGCGCGGACGGCTGGTACGGGTCCGACTCCGCCCGGGTCTGCCGGGCCTTCCAGCAGCGGCACGGGCTCGCGGTGGACGGCGTGGTCGGCCCGACCACCTGGAACGCCGCCTGGTCCTGAGCACGCCGGAGGGCCGTCCCGCACGAAGCGGGACGGCCCTCCGGAGGTCTGCTCAGCGCTCACCGTCTCCAGCGAGCAGGCTTCGCTGCGCTCAGCGCTCGACCTCGCCGCGGATGAACTTCTCGACGTTCTCCTTGGCCTCGTCGTCGAAGTACTGCACCGGCGGGGACTTCATGAAGTACGAGGACGCGGAGAGGATCGGGCCGCCGATGCCGCGGTCCTTGGCGATCTTCGCGGCGCGCACGGCGTCGATGATGACACCGGCCGAGTTCGGGGAGTCCCAGACCTCAAGCTTGTACTCAAGGTTCAGCGGGACGTCGCCGAACGCGCGGCCCTCAAGGCGGACGTACGCCCACTTGCGGTCGTCGAGCCACGCGACGTAGTCGGACGGGCCGATGTGGACGTTCTTGGCGCCCAGCTCGCGGTCGCGGATCTGCGAGGTGACGGCCTGGGTCTTGGAGATCTTCTTGGACTCCAGGCGCTCGCGCTCCAGCATGTTCTTGAAGTCCATGTTGCCGCCGACGTTCAGCTGCATGGTGCGTTCGAGGATGACACCGCGGTCCTCGAAGAGCTTCGCCATCACGCGGTGCGTGATGGTGGCGCCGACCTGCGACTTGATGTCGTCGCCGACGATCGGGACACCGGCCTCGGTGAACTTGTCGGCCCACTCCTTGGTGCCGGCGATGAACACCGGGAGGGCGTTCACGAAGGCGACCTTGGCGTCGATGGCGCACTGGGCGTAGAACTTGGCGGCGGCCTCGGAGCCGACCGGCAGGTAGCAGACCAGGACGTCGACCTGGCGGTCCTTGAGGACCTGCACGACGTCGGCGGGGGCCTCGTCGGACTCCTCGATGGTCTCGCGGTAGTACTTGCCGAGGCCGTCGAGGGTGTGGCCGCGCTGCACGGTGACGCCGGTCGGCGGCACGTCGCAGATCTTGATGGTGTTGTTCTCGCTGTTGCCGATGGCGTCGGCCAGGTCGAAGCCGACCTTCTTGGCGTCCACGTCGAACGCGGCGACGAACTCGACGTCCTTGACGTGGTAGTCGCCGAACTGGACGTGCATCAGGCCGGGGACCTTACCGGCCGGGTCGGCGTCCTTGTAGTACTCGACACCCTGCACCAGCGAGGCGGCGCAGTTGCCCACGCCGACGATGGCTACGCGAACCGAACCCATTCCGGTTGCTCCCTGAATCTCATGAGGTCCGCCGTGCTGCGGCGGCAACCTCGTTCCACATCTGTTCTGACTGTCTGATCGGGCGCGCGGGGCGCCCGCGCCTCGCCGCGGGCGGCGGGGCCGGCGCGGTGGTGCAGCGCTCCGCTAGGAGCGCCCCGGGCGGTCGTACGGTGGCCCGGGCGGGTCGGAGGACCCGGCGGCCGGACCACGGCCGTCCGAAGTGCTGGGGGACGCGGTGCCGCGTCCGGTACGGGTGGCCCGCTCGGTCTCGATCAGCTCGTTGAGCCAGCGGACCTCGCGCTCCACGGACTCCAGGCCGTGGCGCTGGAGTTCGAGGGTGTAGTCGTCGAAGCGCTCGCGGGTGCGGGCGATGGAGCTGCGCATCCGCTCCAGCCGCTCCTCCAGCCGGCTGCGGCGGCCTTCCAGCACGCGCATCCGGACCGCCCGGTCGGTCTGGCCGAAGAACGCGAAGCGGACGCCGAAGTGCTCGTCCTCCCACGCCTCCGGGCCGGAGTCGGCGAGCAGCTCCTCGAAGCGCTGCTTGCCCTCCGGGGAGAGCCGGTAGACGATCTTCGACCGCTTACCGTTCAGCGCCGTGGCCGGGACGTACTCGACGTCCGGGTTGTCCTCCACCAGGAAGCCCTGGGCGACCAGGCTCTTCAGGCAGGGGTAGAGCGTTCCGTACGAGAAGGCCCGGAACGAGCCCAGCAGGACGTTGAGCCGCTTGCGCAGCTCGTAGCCGTGCATGGGCGCGTCGTGGAGCAGGCCGAGGACGGCGAATTCGAGGACGCCGGAGCGTCGGCTCATACCGCCTTCCTCCTTCCGTGAGGGTTCCTGCTCGTCGGGTACGGGCCCCCGGTCCGGCAGTGTATGCCGAACCGATGTGTCGCGCCGATGTATCGGCTCGATATATCGGCAACAGTAACCCTGGGTCACGGAAGGAGCAAGAGGGGCACGCGTAACCACCATCACAAGGCCCCACGGCAACGGGCGTGTAATGAATCCGGGTCAGTTCGTCCCGGTTGGATTCCAATGCCCGATTAGGTGGCTTTTCGAGCGCCGTACTCTTTCGCCTGTGCACCCTGACCGAGGAGCTGCGGAGAGATGAGCGAACACCGGCGCAGGTCGGCCGGCCCCGGGGGCGAGCAGCAGCCGCCGCGGCGGCCCGACTCCGGACGACCGTATGCGTACGGCAGCCCGGTCCAGGGCGCACCCGAGTACGGCCGCGGCGGGCCGCCCGGTCCGGGCGGGCCCTCCGGGCACCCCGGTTTCGACCGGGCCGGCCGCCAGGGGCAGGGCCCCGGGCAGGTTCCCGGCCAGGGCGGTCGGCGGGCCGCGCGGGAGACCGCGGAGCAGCCCCGGCTGACCCGGGCCGAGATGCGCAAGCAGTCCCGCAAGGGCGGCGGTGGTGGCGGCAGCGCCGGCGGGCCGCCGAACGGCCGCGGCGGCGGGCGTGGCGGCGGGCCGGGCAAGAAGCGGATGATCGACTACCCGCGGTTCGGCAAGTCGGGCTTCCGGCGCTGGATGCCGTCCTGGAAGCAGGTGCTGAGCCTGTTCCTGGTCTTCTTCGGCGGCAGCGTGGCCGCGGTCGGCCTCGCCTACGCGATGGTCCAGGTGCCGGACGAGAAACAGCCGCTGGAGATCCAGAACAACGTCTACTACTGGGCCGACGGCACCGAGATGGCCCGCACCGGCACCGAGAACCAGCAGTTGGTCGAGCTCTCGCAGATCAGCCGCCCGGCGCAGGACGCGGTCATCGCGGCGGAGAACGACACCTTCCGCACCGACTCCGGCATCGACCCCAAGGGCATCGCCCGCGCCGTCTACAAGATGGCCACCGGCGGCGAGACCCAGGGCGGTTCGACCATCACCCAGCAGTACGTGAAGAACGTCTACCTGTCGCAGGACCAGACGCTCTCCCGCAAGGTGAAGGAGTTCTTCATCACCCTGAAGGTCAACGGGCAGAAGAGCAAGGACCAGATCCTCACCGGCTACCTGAACACCAGCTGGTTCGGCCGCGGCGCGACCGGCATCCAGGCGGCCGCGCAGGCGTACTACGGCATCGACGCCAGCAAGGTCGACGTCTGCCAGGGCGCGATGCTGGCCGGCCTGCTCAAGGGCGCCGGCCTGTTCGACCCGAGCCTGAACAAGGCCAACCACGACCGCATGGTGCTCCGCTGGAACTGGATCCTGGACCGGATGGTCACCACCAAGGTGCTGTCCGCCGAGGACCGGGCCAAGTGCAAGGACTTCCCGGAGCCGATCGAGGTGAAGACCGCCACCAAGACCACCGGTGAGATCACGTACCTCATCCAGATGGCCAACCAGTACGTGACCAGCAAGGACCCGAGCATCACCACGGCGGCGCTGGACCGCGGCGGCTACGAGATCCACACCACCTTCCAGAAGGACAAGGTCGACGCCCTGAAGAAGGCCGTCGACGACTTCTCCGCGGCCACCCTGAAGCCGGAGAGCCGGGAGAAGGACAAGAACGTCCAGGTCGGTGCCGCCTCGGTGCTGCCCAACGACGGCGCGATCGTGGCCATCTACGGCGGCCCGGGCAGCGAGAACGGCCACTACAGCAACAACGCGGACGGCTCGGTGCTGGTCGGCTCGACCTTCAAGCCCTTCGTGCTGGCCGCCGCGATGGAGGACGGCGTCCTCACCAAGAACGGCCCGGACGGCCAACCGGCCAAGATCAACCCGGACTCCCGCTACCTGGCCGACGACCTGGCGCAGATCTACAAGGCCGACGGCAGCAAGGCGATGGGCGACGACGGCAAGCCCTACCACCAGAAGAACAGCGACCCCGGCAACAAGGGGTACGTGACGCTGCGGACGGCCATGCAGTGGTCGTACAACGTGCCGTTCGTGCAGCTCGGCCAGGACGTCGGCGGCGACAAGGTGGTCGCCATGGCGGAGAAGCTCGGCCTGCACAAGGAGACCCTGGCGGGGGCCAACACGCTGACCCTCCCGCTGGGCACCTCGACCCCCAGCTCGGTCCGGATGGCCTCGGCGTACTCGGTGTTCGCGGCGCACGGCCAGCAGACCGACCCGTACTCGGTGACCCTGCTGAAGTTCCACGGCAAGGAGCTGCCGAACTTCACCAAGCCGACGCCGAAGACCGCGCTGGACCCGCTGGTCGCCGACACCATCACCGACGTGCTGCAGAACGCGGCGAAGAACGGCACCGGCAGCAAGACCGCCGAGCTGGGCTTCCCGGTGGCCGGCAAGACCGGCACCACCGACAACAGCGTCTCGGCCTGGTTCGTCGGCTACACGCCGAGCCTGGCCACCGCGGTCGGCATGTGGCGCGACGACGTGACGGCCAAGGAGAAGCCGGCCGAGCCGCTCACCCTGCAGGGCACCGGCGGCAAGGCGGAGGTGCACGGCGGTGACTACCCGGCGGACATCTTCACCCGCTACATGAAGATCGTCGGCCCGGGCACCCCGCGGAACTTCACGCCGCCGTCCGGCACCTGGGGCGAGGAGGTCGACTCCTCGGGCGCCCCGGTCTCGGCCTCGCCCTCCGCGTCGGCCTCCGAGTCCGCGTCGGCCTCGCCGACCGAGCAGCTGCCGACCGAGACGGCCGACCCGTCGCCGACCGACACCGAGCAGCCGACCGGCAAGCCGAGCAAGCACCCGACGGGTTCGGCCAGTCCCTCGCCGAGCTGCCTGCTCGACCTGTGCTCCACCGGCGGCACCGGCAACGGCGGCACGTCCCCCTCGCCGAGCAGCGGCACCGGCAACGGCGGCACGTCGCCCTCGCCGAGCAGCGGCAGCGGCAACGGCGGCGGCAGGAACGGCGGCACCACCGTCGGCACCACCGGGTAGCGACCGCCGGATCCCGGCGCAAACACCGCAGAGGGGCACGGATCGCCTGGCGATCCCGTGCCCCTCTTCGATTGCGCACAGCGGTGCGGCAGTATGTGCGCCATGACCTCCAGCCTTCGTGACGAGACCTCGCCGCCCGGCCCCGTACAGGCCGACGGTCCGCTGCCCAACACCGTGGTGGTGCCCGCGGACGAGGATCCGGTCTCGGAGGCCGGCAGCGAGCTGTTCGGCGGGCCGCCCGGCCGCCGGGCGCTGCTGGGGGTGTCCTGGTGGACGCCGGCCAAGTTCCTCGCGCTGGCGGTGATCGCGGTCTACGTGCTGGGCCTGTTCCAGAAGGCCCCGTGCTACAACGACGGCTGGTTCCACGGCGCCACCACCCAGTACACGAAGGCGTGTTACAGCGACATCCCGCACCTGTTCTCCGGCCGCGGCTTCGCCGACGGGCTGACGCCCTACCTGGACCCGATCCCGCAGGGCTCGCCGGACATGCAGTACCTGGAGTACCCGGTGTTGACCGGCCTGTTCATGCAGGTCGCGGCCTGGCTGACCACCCACAGCGGCGACCTGATGAGCCGTGAGCAGTGGTTCTGGATGGTCAACGCCGGCATGCTGATGATCTGCGCCGTGGTCGCCGTGGTCGCCACCTCCCGCGCCCAGCGCCGCCGCCCGTGGGACGCGCTGCTGTTCGCCCTGGCCCCGGCCCTGGCGCTGAACTCCACCATCAACTGGGACCTGCTGGCGGTCGCCCTGGCCGCCGTGGCGATGGCCTACTGGTCGGGCTCCCGGCCGGTCTGGGCGGGCGTGTTCATCGGTCTGGCCACCGCGGCCAAGCTCTACCCGGTGCTGCTGCTCGGCCCGCTGCTGGTGCTCTGCCTGCGGGCGGGCAAGTGGAAGGAGTTCGGCCAGGCGTTCGGCGGCGCGCTCGGTGCCTGGCTGGTGGTCAACCTGCCGATCATGCTGGCCAACTGGAAGGGCTGGCTGACCTTCTACAGCTTCAGCCAGACCCGCCGGGAGGACTACGGCTCGTTCTGGCTGATCCTGATGCAGGGCATCCGCAAGGGCCGGTACCTGGACACCCTGAACACCTGGATCGCCGTCCTGCTGGTGCTCAGCTGCCTGGCGGTCGGCTGGCTGGCGATCAGCGCCCCGCGCCGCCCGCGCTTCGCCCAGCTGGCCTTCCTGGTGGTGGCCGCGTTCGTCCTGACCAACAAGGTCTACTCGCCGCAGTACGTGCTCTGGCTGATCCCGCTGGCCGCGCTGGCCCGGCCGCGCTGGCGCGACTTCCTGATCTGGCAGGCGTGCGAGGTGCTGTACTTCTTCGGCGTCTGGTCGTACCTGGCCTACAACGGCGACGGCAAGCACCACGGCATCGACCAGGAGTGGTACCACTTCGCGATCGCCCTGCACCTGGTCGGCACCCTGTACCTCTGCTACGTGGTGGTCCGCGACATCCTCCGCCCCGAGCACGACCCGGTCCGCTGGGACGGCAGCGACGACCCCTCCGGCGGCGTGCTGGACGGCGCCCCGGACAAGTTCGTGCTCGGCTCCGCCCGGGGGCTGCGCGAGCAGGAGACGTACGCCGCGTACGCCCCGGACGGGGACTGGCTGAGCAAGGAGCCCGAGCCGGAGGTCGAGCCGGGCGCCGGGTTCGGCCCCGACCCGGAGCCCGCCAAGTAGCCGCACCCCGCACGCGCCGAAGGGGCCCGTCCACCGGACGGGCCCCTTCGCCGTGCCGGGCCTAGCGTTCGACCACCCGGTCGAAATGGGTGGTGGTGTGGCGGACGGTCAGGGCCAGCTCGTCGCCGATCGCCGGCGGCTTGAGCTCGCCGGGCAGGAACAGGATCGACACCTGCATGTGCGGCGGCTCGGCGAACCACAGCTGCTTGCCCTGCCAGGAGTACGGCGACAGCGTCCGGTTGACGGTGGCCAGCCCGGCCCGGGCCAGCCCCTTGGCCCGCGGCAGCACCCCGTGCACGTACTTGGGCGCCTCCAGGCCGACGCCGTGCGCGGTGCCGCCGGTGGCGACCAGCAGGTGGCCCTCGGAGGGGGCCTTGTGCTGCCGGTAGCCGTAGCGCTCGCCGCGGGTGACCGGGACGACGTCCAGGACGGTGGCGCGGGAGGACAGCGCCTCCACCTCGCCGAGCCACAGCCGGGTGCCGATCCGGGAGCGGAACCCGGTGCCGGGGTGCCGTTCGGCCAGCCGCAGCCCGTCCTCGGCGGACAGGTGGCTGAGGTAGACGGTGTCGGTGGGCAGCCCGGCCCCGTCGATCGCCCGGACCAGGCGGTCCACCTCGTCCACCGGGTCGCTGCCGTCCGGCCGGTCCAGCGGCAGGTGCAGCGCGAAGCCCTCCACGGTCAGGTGCCGCACCGGCAGCCGGGGCAGCTCGCCGACCGCGACGCCGTGCCGCCGCATCGAGGTCATGCACTCGATGACGACCCGGCTCCCGGCGGGCAGCGCGGACAGCGCCTCGGCGTGCGCGACGGTGCGCACCACCCGGTCCGCGGGCAGGTCCGCCCCGGGCTGGCCGGGCCGGTAGGGGGTGAGCACCAGCAGGTCGCCGGGGAAGTCGCCGGCCACCGCGGCGGCCTCCTCGGCGCTGCCCACCGCCAGCATCGGGACGCCCAGCCGGGCCGCCTCGGCGGCCAGCCGGGCGTTGCCGAAGCCGTAGCCGTTGCCCTTGGCGACCGGGACCAGTGCGCCGAACTCGGCCAGCAGCCCGCGCTGGTGCGCCCGCCAGCGGTCGGTGTCCACGTACATCGTCAGGGTCATGCCGTTCTCCCGGGTCTCCCCGTGGCCTTTCTCGGGTGGTGCGGCCGCAGTCGGCTCGGCGGGTGGCTCAGCGGCGGGACATGTAGAGGTCGAGCGCCTTGTGCAGCAGCTTGTTCAGCGGGAAGTCCCACTCGCCGAGGTACTCCGCGGCCTGGCCGCCGGTGCCGAGCTTGAACTGGATCAGCCCGAACAGGTGGTCGTCCTCGTCCAGCGTGTCGCTGATCCCGCGCAGGTCGTAGACGCTCGCGCCGAGCGCGTAGGAGTCCCGGATCATCCGCCACTGGACCGCGTTGGACGGCTTGACCTCGCGCTTGTGGTTGGCCGAGGCGCCGTAGGAGTACCAGACGTGCTCGCCGACCACCAGCATCGTGGTGGCGGCCAGCGGCTCGCCCTCGTGGTAGGCGACGTACAGCCGCATCCGGTTCGGGTCCTCGGAGTTGAGGGACGTCCACATCCGCTGGAAGTAGGAGAGCGGCCGGGGCGTGAAGTGGTCGCGCTCGGCGGTGACCACGTACAGCTTGTGGAAGACCGCGAGGTCCTCGTAGCCGCCCTGGACCACCTCGACGCCGCTCTTCTCGGCCTTCTTGATGTTGCGCCGCCACAGCTGGTTGAAGCCGCGCTGCACGTCGTCCAGCGAGCGGCCGCCCAGCGGCACCTGGAACACGTAGCGGGGCTGCACGTCGCCGAAGCCGGCGCCGCCGTCCTCGCCCTGCAGCCAGCCGGCCCGGCGCAGCCGCTCGGCGGTCTCCAGGGCGCGCGGCTCGCTGAAGTCGGGGTCGACGTCGCGCAGCCGCTTGGCCTGCTTGCCGGCGATCGCGTCCTTGATCGTGGTGGCCTCCCAGCGGCGCACCACCACCGGCGGGCCCATCTTCACGGTGAACGCGCCCTGGGACTTCAGGTGGGCCAGCATCGGCTTGAGCCAGCGGTCGAGGTCCTGGTCGAACCAGTCGATGACCGGGCCCTCCGGCAGGTAGGCCAGGTAGCGCTTGACCTTGGGCAGCTGGCGGTAGAGGACGAGGCCGGCGCCGACGATCTGGCCGGAGGCGTCGAACCAGCCCAGGCTCTCCGCCCGCCACTCCGACTTCACGTCGCCCCAGGACGGCACCTGCATGTGGCTGGCCGAGGGCCGGCTCTGCACGAAGGCCAGGTGCTCCTCGCGCGTGATCGTCCGCAGTCGCAGGTTCATGCCCCGTGCTCCTCCTCGTCGGAACTGCCCATAGTGACCCTATCGCCCGAATCATCCGATTCGACCGGGAAGCGATCCGACATGATGATGCCCTCCCGGCCGCACCCGCGGGTACTGGTGCTGGGCCGGGAGGGCACCGGGGGCGCGGCGCGGCGCGGGGCCCGCCCCGCGCCG
>NZ_JBSGET010000127.1:0-25196 GCF_053603035.1 Kitasatospora sp. NPDC004272
TCGCGGGCGGCGGCGGCCTCCTCGCGCAGCGCCTCGGCGGCGGCCTCGGCCCGCTGGGCGACGGCCCGGGCGGCGTCCTCGGCGTCGGCGCGGACGATCCGCCCGGCCTCCTCGGCCTCGGCGCGGTGCCGCTCGGCCCACTGGGCGGTGTCGGCACGCAGTGCCTCGGCGGCGGCGTCGGCCTCGGCGCGGACGGTGGCGGCCGCGGCGGCGGCCTGCTCGCGCAGCTCGGCGCCGTGCCGTTCGGCGGCGGCCCGGGCCTCCTCGGCGGCGGACTCGGCCGCGGCCAGCGTCTCGGCGCGGGCCCGCTCGGCGGCGGCGGTGATCTTCTCGCCCTCGGCGCGGGCCCGGGCGAGGGTCTGCTCGGCCCGGCCCTGGACGGCGGCGGCCTGCTCGCGGGCCTCGGTGCGCAGCCGCTCGACCTCCTCGCCGGCGCCGGAGCGCAGCGCGTCCGCGTCGGACTTGGCGGTGGTCAGCAGCTCCTCGGCCTGCTTCGCGGACTCCTCGACCTGCACGGCGGCCTGCCGGCGGGCCTCGGCCCGGACCCGCTCGGCCTCCGCCTCGGCGGCGGCGCGCTGCTCCTCGGCCTGCTCGCGGGCCAGGGCGGCCTCGGCCTGCATCCGCTCCAGCTGCTCGCGGATCGAGGCGGCGTCCTCCATGGCGGCGTTCTGCGCCTGCTCGACGGCCTCGCGGGCCTGCTCCAGCAGGGTGCCGGCCTCGGACTTGGCGTGCTCGACCAGCCGCTCGGCCTCGGCGGCGGCCTCGCCGCGGGTGGCCTCGGCGTCGGTGCCCGCCCGGGCGAGCACCTCCTCGGCCTGCTTGGCGGCGCGGGCCAGCCGCAGCGCCGCGTCCTTGGCGCCCTCGGCCCGGCCGGCGTCCTCCGCGTCGGTGCGGATCCGCGCGGCCTCGGCGGCGGCGGCCTCGCGCAGCGCGGCGGCCTCCGCCTCGGCGGCGGCCCGGCGCTCGGCGATCTCCGCCTCGGCCTCGGCGCGCAGCTCGGTGGCGACCGACTCGGCGGCGCCGCGCAGGCGCTCGCTCTCCTCGCGGGCGGCGGCCCGGGCGGCGTCCGCCTCGGCCTGCACGGTGGCGGCGGCGGAGCGGATCAGGTCGGCCTCGCGGGTCGCGGCGGCCACCATCTTGGCGATCTCGGCGCGGGCGGTGGCGGAGCGCTGCTCGCTGGCGGCGGCGCCGTCGGCGACCTTGCGCTCGGCCTCGCTGGTGGCCTCGGCCTGCAGGCGCTCGGCGGCGGCGGTGGCCTCCTCGCGCATCCGGGCGGCCTCGGCGCGGGCCCGCTCGGTCTCGGCCAGGGCCTCGGCGCGCAGCCGCTCTATCTCGGCCTGGGCGCCGGCCAGGGCGGCCTCGGCGCGCTCCTGGTCGGCGAGGGCCTGCTGCTTGAGGGTGGTGATCTGGGCCTCGGCGGCGGCGAGCTTCTGCTCGGCGGCGGCGTGCGCCTCGGCCAGCTGCTGCTGGGCGGCGCCGAGGGCGGCGGCGCGGTGCTCCTCGGCCTGGGCGCCGGTCTGCTGGGCCTGCTCGGAGGCGGCGCGCAGCAGGCGCTCGGCGTCGGTCTGGGCGCGCAGCAGGGCGGCCTCGGCCTGGGCCTGGGCCTCGCCGCGGGCGGCGTCCACGTCGGCGGCGGTCTGGGCGCGGGCCTGGTCGGCGAGGGCGGCGGCCTCGGCGCGGACGGCGGCCATCATCCGCTCGGCCTCGGCCCGGGCCTCCTGCAGCAGGCGCTGGGCCTCCTGCTCGGTGCCGGCGCGGGTCTGCTCCGCCCAGTTGACGTTCTCGTTGACGTGGCGTTCGGCGGCGGCCCGGAACTCGGCGAGCTCCTCCTCCAGCCGGCGGCGCCGGGCGTTGAACTCGGCCTCCAGTTGGGAGGTGCGCTCGGCGGCCTCGGCCATCATCCGCTGGGTGGCGGCCTGGGACTCGCGCACGGCGCGCTCGGCGTCCGCGCGCAGCGCCTCGGCCTGCATCTCGGCGTTGCGCAGGACCTGCTCGGCCTGGCCGGAGACGGAGTCGAAGGCGCGCGGCTGAGCGAGCTGCCGGCGGGCCTCGTGCAGCTTGGCCCGGAGCACCTCCACCTGGTAGGCGAGGTCGTCGGCGTGCTCGATGGTCTTGTCCCGCTCCTTGCGGGCCTTCTCCAGCTCGGCCTCGAACTTGGAGAGGTGATCCTCAGCCTCGTAGCGGTCGTAGCCCCGCACTCCGCGGTCCATCCATCTCCTGGTCGCGTCCTCGACCGGGCCGCTCCGCCCAGTGCTCCACGGGCGGACCGGTTGGTCCTTGCAATCGCTCCACCGTCCGGGTGGACTCCTGAGCGAAATGTTGCCTCTGGAGAATGGTGACAGATCCGAACGGCGACCGTCCGGCCGTGCCCGCGTCGTGGACTCCCCTGTGGTGCGCGGAACGGTGGTACCGGCGCACCTGGGCATTGTAGTGGGAGCCGCTCGCGGGGGAATGGGGGTGAGGTGCTTTTCGGAAGTTACCGACCGGTTCGTTACCGGCCGGTCCGCTTCCGTGCAGGCTCCGTACCCGAATCGGTCAGTGTTCGGACGGATTCGCGCTGGTGACCAGTTCGGTCAGCACGCCGCCGCAGTCCTTGGGGTGCAGGAAGGTGATCCGGGAGCCCATCGAACCGCGCCGCGGCTCGTCGTACAGCACCCGCACGCCCTTGCCCGCGATCGCGGCGGCGTCCCCGTCCACGTCGGCGGTGCCGAAGGCGACGTGGTGCACGCCCTCGCCGTTCTTGGCCAGCCACTTGGCCACCGTCGAGTCCTCCCGGGTCGGCTCCAGCAGCTGCAGGTAGGAGGCGCCGCCGTCCCCGGTGTCGTTGATCTTCAGCATGGCCTCGCGGACGCCCTGCTCCTCGTTGACCTCGGTGTGGAACACCTCGAAGCCGTACGTCGCGCGGTAGAACTCGACGGTCCGGTCCAGGTCGAAGCAGGCGATGCCGATGTGGTCGATGCGGGTCAGCACGGGTGTCCTCCGGAAGGGGCGGGACGGCGAGGGATGGCACCCAGTGCAGCGCATCCCGGCGGCCGGGCGCCAGCAGCCCGTCCTGCGAGTCTGCTCACACGTTCCCCGACCCGTTCCGGCACGGTGTTCACTGGTGAGTGCCAGTAGCGCTGATCACACCGTTGCGGCGGTGACGCAGAGGTGACCGGTCAGTACATTGACGGCATCCCCGTACCCTCTGGTCCGACGCGCGAAGGGGCTCGTCCATGACTACTTCTGTGATCGTCGCAGGTGCCCGCACCCCGATGGGGCGGCTGCTCGGCTCGCTCAAGGGATTCTCCGGCGCCGAGCTCGGCGGCTTCGCGATCGAGGCGGCGCTGCAGCGGGCCGGCATCACCGGCGACCAGGTCCAGTACGTGATCATGGGCCAGGTGCTGCAGGCCGGCGCGGGCCAGATCCCGGCCCGGCAGGCGGCGGTCAAGGCCGGCATCCCGCTGAACGTCCCGGCGCTGACCGTCAACAAGGTCTGCCTCTCCGGGCTGGACGCGATCGCGCTGGCCGACCAGCTGATCCGGGCCGGCGAGTTCGACATCGTGGTGGCCGGCGGCCAGGAGTCCATGACCAACGCCCCGCACCTGCTGCCCAAGTCCCGCGAAGGCTTCAAGTACGGCGCGATCGGGATGCTCGACTCGATGGCCCACGACGGCCTGACCGACGCCTACGAGAACATCCCGATGGGCGAGTCCACCGAGAAGCACAACACCCGGCTCGGCATCACCCGCGAGGTGCAGGACGCCATCGCCGCCGCCTCCCACCAGCGCGCCGCCAAGGCCCAGGCCGACGGCGTGTTCGAGGCCGAGATCGTGCCGGTGCCGATCCCGCAGCGCAAGGGCGACCCGGTGCTGTTCGGCCAGGACGAGGGCATCCGCGCCGACACCACCGTCGAGGGCCTGGCCAAGCTGCGCCCCGCCTTCAGCAAGGACGGCACCATCACGGCCGGCACCTCCTCGCAGATCTCCGACGGCGCCGCCGCCGTCGTGGTGATGAGCAGGGCCAAGGCCGAGGAGCTGGGCCTGAGCTGGATCGCCGAGATCGGCGCGCACGGCAACGTCGCGGGCCCGGACAACTCGCTGCAGTCGCAGCCGTCCAACGCGATCAAGCACGCCCTCGCCAAGGAGGGGCTGGAGGTCGGCGACCTCGACCTGATCGAGATCAACGAGGCGTTCGCCGCCGTCGCCCACCAGTCGATGAAGGACCTCGGCGTGGACGACTCGATCGTCAACGTCAACGGCGGCGCGATCGCGCTCGGCCACCCGATCGGCATGTCCGGCGCCCGCGTCGTGCTGCACCTGGCGCTGGAGCTGCAGCGCCGCGGCGGCGGGGTCGGCGCGGCCGCGCTGTGCGGCGGCGGCGGCCAGGGCGACGCGCTGATCGTCAAGGTCCCCGCGCAGGGCTGACCGAACGTCCGAGGACCCCGCAGCGCCGTCGCGTACGGTGCTGCGGGGCGTCCGTCTTTTCCGCTGGCTGCGAGGAGCGATTTCGATGGCCGATGTGGCGACGCTGGTCGAACAGGCCCGGCAGGGCCGTCCCCGGGCGGTGGCCCGGCTGATCACGCTGGTGGAGAACGCCGCGCCCGAACTGCGCGAGGTGATGGCGGCGCTCGCCCCGCACAGCGGGCGGGCCTACACGGTGGGCCTGACCGGCTCGCCCGGGGTGGGCAAGTCCACCTCCACCTCGGCGCTGGTCAGCGCCTACCGGCGGCTCGGCAAGCGGGTCGGGGTGCTCGCCGTCGACCCGTCCTCGCCGTTCTCCGGCGGCGCGCTGCTCGGCGACCGGGTGCGGATGCAGGAGCACGCCACCGACCCGGAGGTGTTCATCCGCTCGATGGCCACCCGCGGCCACCTCGGCGGCCTGGCCTGGGCCGCCCCGCAGGCGCTGCGGGTGCTGGACGGGGCCGGCTGCGACGTGATCCTGGTGGAGACCGTCGGCGTCGGGCAGTCCGAGGTGGAGGTCGCCGCGCAGGCCGACACCGCGGTGGTGCTGCTGGCCCCCGGCATGGGCGACGGCATCCAGGCCGCCAAGGCGGGCATCCTGGAGATCGGCGACGTGTTCGTGGTCAACAAGGCCGACCGGGACGGCGCGGACGCCACCGCCCGCGAGCTCAACCACATGCTCGGCCTGGGGGAGTCCCGGCAGGCCGGCGACTGGCGGCCGCCGATCGTCAAGACCGTGGCGGCCCGCGGTGAGGGCGTGGACGAACTCGTCGAGGCGCTGGAGAAGCACCGCGGCTGGCTGGCCGAGACCGGCGAGCTGGACGCCCGCCGCCGCCGCCGGGCGGCCCAGGAGGTCGAGGCGATCACGCTGGCCGCGCTGCGCGCCCGGATCGGCGACCTGCGCGGCGACCGGCACCTGGACGCGCTGGCCGGGCGGGTCGCGGCGGGCGAGCTCGACCCGTACGCGGCGGCGGACCGGCTGGTGGCCGAACTGACCTCCTGAGGCCCTCCGCCAGCCTCGGCGAGGCCCTCTGTCAGCCCCGGCGAGGCCCTCCGTCAGCCCCGGCCGCGGAGCCCGCGCAGGTGCTCGGCGATCGGGGCCAGGGCGGCGTACAGCGCGTCCAGCTGTTCGTCGGTGAGCCGGTCGATGAAGTGCTCGCGGACGCTGCGGACGTGGTCCGGGGCGACCTTCCGCAGGGTCTCCCAGCCGTGCTCGGTGAGGTGCGCGTACAGGCCGCGGCGGTCTCCCGGGCACTCCTGGCGCAGCACCAGGCCGGCCGCCTCCATCCTGGTGATCTGGTGCGAGAGCCGGCTCTTGGACTGCAGGGTGGCGGTGGCCAGGTCGGTCATCCGCATCCGGCGCTCGGGGGACTCGGAGAGCACGACCAGGATCTCGTAGTCGTTGATGGCGAGGTTGTGGGCGTGCAGCTCCCGGCTCAGCTGGTGGTCGAGGAGCTTGCCGACCTCCAGGTGGGCGCGCCAGAAGCGCTGCTCGCGGGCGTCCAGCCACGGGGTGCCCGCCTCCGCCTCCCGGGCGGGGGGGACCTCGGGCACTTCGGTCACGGAGTTGTCCATGGAGCCGAGTATAGCCGAAGTTGTTCAATATTGTACGAATTCACAACCGGCGTTCCGGATCCGCTTCCGGTCCCGCCGCAACTGCTCCGTCCCCGCACAACCGCCTTCCCGGGCGGGGCAGTTGAACCGCGCACGTTCAATCCGTGGGCCGGAGTCAAACGGTGACACAGAGTTGGGCATAATCGCGCCCATGACGACGCGGAGCGCGCACTTCCATTCGATAGCCGACGGTATATACGCGTGGCAGCCGCAGCAACGCGGTTGGGGACTGGCCAACTGCGGCCTGGTCACCGCCGGGGGCGCCGCCCTGTGGATCGACACCCCCTACGACCGCACCCTGGCCGGCGAGTTCCTGCAGCGCACCCGCGCCGTCCTGCCCCCCGGCACCGAGGTCGAGCGGATCGTCGTCACCCACGCCAACGGCGACCACATGTGGGGCGCCGGCGTCCTCCCCGACGCCGAGGTGATCACCACCCGCGAGGCGCTGCACCACATCGCCTACGAGCCCACCCCCGAACAGCAGCACGCCCTGCTGCAGACCTTCGACAAGGACGGCGACACCGGCGCCTACCTGCAGGAGCACTTCGGCTGCTTCAACTGGGCCGACACCCCGCCGGTCGTCCCCGACACCGTCTTCACCGGCGAACTCGAACTGCGCGTCGGCGACATCCCGGTGCAGATCAGCAGCCTCCCGCCGGCCCACACCAGCGGCGACCTGATCGTCCACCTGCCCACCCGCTCCACCGTCTTCACCGGAGACGTCGTCTTCGGCACCACCGCCGAACGGCCCGGCGACCACCCCGTGCACTGGGCCGGCCCGCTCGGCAACGTCATCGACGCCGTCGAGCGGCTGCTCGACACCGGCGCCGAGACCGTCGTCCCCGGCCACGGCCCGCTGCTCACCCGCGCCGACCTGCGCTCCCACGCCGGCTACCTGCGCTACGTCCGCGACCGCGCGCACGCCCTGCACGCCGCCGGCGTCCCGGCCGCCGAGGCCGCCCGGACCGTCATCGGCGAGGCCCGCTACCCCGAACTCGGCCTCCCCGAGCGGCTGCTGGTCACCATCGGCACCGAGTACCGGCACCTCGACGGCACCGAGCCGCCCGCCATGCTGGAGGTCGTCGGCCGGATGGCCCACCTGGCCCGGCAGCGCACCGCCTGAGCCCGCACCACCGACGGCTCACGCCCCCGCACCCGTCCCCGCAGCGACGACTCCCCCCGAGGACCCCATGGTCGAGATCGTGCTCGCCCTGCTGGCCGGCGCCGCCCTGACCGCAGGACCCCTCCTGTGGTCCGTCCGGCGCGCGGTCCGCACCGCCCGCGCCGCCACCCAGCGCGCCGCCGAGACCGACAACCGCGCCCAGGGCGCCGAGGTCCGCGCCCGGGCCGCCGAGAACCGCGCCCGCACGGGCGAGGAGCGCGCCCGGGCCGCCGAGGCCCGCGCCCACGCGGCCGAGGCCCGGCACACCCTCGCCGAGGCCCGGCTCACCGCCGCCGCGCGCGAGTTCACCCACCTCGCGCACGAACGGCTGCCCGCCGCCGCCACCGCGCTCACCCACCCCCGCACCCCCGTCCCCGGACCGCTCGACACCGCCGGCGGCAGCGAGGAACTGCAGCGCGCCCTGGACGCCGTGCTCACCGCCGCCGTCCGCGCCGCGCTCGCCGAACGCGAACGCACCGACGCCGCCGCCCGGGCCGCCCTGCGCGGCGCCGCCTCCAAGATCCAGGCCCTGCTGATCCAGGTCCGCTCGCTGCTGGAGGAGGTGCAGCTCTCCGTCGACGACCCCCGGCTGCTCGCCCTCGACTTCCGCAACGAACTCACCCTGCGCCGGGTGCAGTCCCTCGCCGTGCTCTCCGGCGCCTGGCCCGGCATGACCCGGGAGGACTCCCCGCTCGCCGAACTCTGCGTCGGCGCCCAGTCCCGGGTGGCCGGCTACGCCCGCATCGAGATCACCAACCACCTGCGCGAACCCCGGCTCGCGGTGGCCGCCCGGGCCGCCGAACCCGTCGCCATCGCGCTCGCCGAGATCCTCGGCAACGCCACCGCCTACTCCCACCCCGAGACCCGGGTCGTGGTCGCCATCGAACAGGGCAGCTCCGGCGCCCTGGTGGTGGTCGACGACATGGGCGTCGGCATGGAGCCCGACCAGCTCGAACGGGCCGGCGACCTGCTCGACGGCCAGGCCGAGGTGCTGCTCACCGAACTCGGCGACCCGCCGCAGGCCGGCTTCGCGGTGATCGGCCTGCTCTGCCGACAGTTCGGCTTCGGCTGCCGGGTCGAACCCTCCCCGTACGGGGGCGTCCGGGCCATCCTGCGGCTGCCCGCCGAGCTGCTCACCCTGACCGACCCGGCCAACCCGCTCTCCGCCCTCGCCCCGCGCCCGATCACCCAGAGCGCACCGGTGTTCGACGCCGGCGACGCCCTCCCCACCCGCAAGCGCCGCACCCCCCGCGTCCCGCAGCAGGACGCCCCGTCCCCCCGCACCCCGCAGCAGGACGCACCGACCCCCCTCCCCGCCCCGGCGAGCACCGCCCCGGCGGGCACCACCCCCGACCGGGCCCGCAGCGCGTGGGCGGCACTCCAGTCCGGCACCGCCGCCGGACGCAGTGCCGTCGACCGCCCCGCGCGCCCCCAGGGGCCCGCCGCACCCGAAGGAGTAGAAACCCCGTGACCGCCCCGCTCCGCCGCCACACCGAGGACCTCTCCTGGGTCCTCACCCCGCTGCTCGACCTCCCCGGCGTGCAGAACGCCGTCATCGCCACCGGCGACGGACTGGTCACCGGCCACTCCGCCGACCTCGGCCGGGACGGCGCCGACCGGGTCGCCGCGATGACCGCCTCGCTGCACGCCGCCGCCCGCGCCTTCACCACCGCCTTCACCGGCGCCGAGAAGGTCGCGCTCAACCAGACCGTGGTCGAGTCCGAGCACGGCTACGCCGTGGTCACCCCGGCCGGCGAGAACTCCTCGCTGGCCGTCTTCGCCCTCCCCGGCGCCGACCTGGGCACCATCGCCTACCAGATGCAGGTCCAGGTGGCCGCGCTCGCCCGGGCCCTGGCCAGCCCCGCCCGGGAAGCGAGCCACACATGACGACACCGCGCCGCCGGCTGGTGCCCGCCTACCTCGCCACCCACGGCCGCACCGCCGCCGCCGGCACCCACGGCCTGGACCGGCTCAGCGTGCTGCACGCCGCCGCCGACCTCCCGGCCGGACTCGGCGGCGAACACCGCCAGTTATGGGAGCTGGTCCGCCCCGGCGCGCTGACCCTCGCCGAGGCCGCCGCCCACCTCCGGCTGCCGGTCAGCGCCACCGTCTTCGTCGCCGCCGACCTGGCCGAGCGCGGCGCGCTCTCGGTCCGCGCGCCGATCCCCTCCGCCCAGCCGGTCAACCGGGACCTCGCCGAAAGGCTCCTCAGTGGACTTCGCGCCCTCAAGTAGCAGTGCCGTCCTGACCGGCGACGCCCCGTCAGGAACCCCGGCCTACCTGCCCCCCACCGACCCGGTCCTGATGAAACTCATGGTCAGCGGGCCGTTCGGGGTCGGCAAGACCACCTTCGTGCGCACCCTGTCGGAGATCCCGACCCTGCACACCGAGGAGACCATGACCGCGGCGAGCGTCCCGGTCGACGACGTCAGCCGCACCCCCGGCAAGACCGCCACCACCGTCGCCGTCGACTTCGGCCGGATCACCCTCGCCGACGGCGACTTCGTCCTCTACCTGTTCGGCACGCCCGGCCAGCGCCGCTTCCTCCCGCTCTGGGAGGACCTCGCCCGCGGCGCCCTCGGCGCGCTCGTCCTGGTCGACACCCGCCGGCTCGCCGACGCCTTCGACGCCATGGACCTGATCGAGGAGGCCGGACTGCCCTACGCCGTCGCCGTCAACCGCTTCCCCGACACCCCGCCGATCGCCCTCGACGCCGTCCGCGCCGCCCTCGACCTCGACCCGGCCACCCCGCTGGTCGAGTGCGACGCCCGCGAACGCGCGGGCTGCGTCGACGCCCTGATCGCCCTCACCGAACACGTCCTGGACCGGCTGCCCCCGGAGAGCGCCCCGTGACCGTCCGCACCGCCCTCTACGGGCCGCAGTTCGCCGCCGACCCGCACGCCCACTACGCCCGGCTGCGCGACCGCGGACCGCTCGCCCCGGTCGAACTCGCCCCCGGCGTCGACGCCTGGCTGGTCACCGACTACCACGTCGCCCTGGAAGTCCTCCGCGACACCGACACCTGGACCCGCGACCCGCGCCGCTGGCAGGCCACCCAGCCCGCCGACTCCCCGCTGCTGCCGCTGTTCGGCTGGCGCCCCACCGCGCTGTTCTCCGACGGCCCCGCGCACGCCCGCTACCGCCAGGTCATCACCGACAGCGTCGGCATCCTCGAACCGCACCTGCTGCAGCGCGACACCACCGCCGTCGCCGAACAGCTCATCGCCGAGTTCGCCGGCGCCGGCGAGGCCGACCTGCTCGCCCAGTACGCCTACCGGCTGCCGCTGCTCATCCTCACCTCCTGGTACGGCGTCCCCGAACCGGACATCGACCGGATCAGCACCGCGATGAACCGCGCCTTCGAGACCTCCTCCGGCGCCGCCGCCGCGTACGCCGACCTGGTCGCCGTCATCACCGAACAGGTCGCCGAACGCCGCACCGCCCCCCGGCACGACCTGATCTCCGCGTTCCTCGGCCACCCCGCGCGGCTCGCCGACGACGAGGTCGTCCGGCACATCACCCTCACCCTGATGGCCGGCCACGAACCCACCGCCAACCTGATCGCCGGCTCGCTGCTGCGGATGCTCTCCGACGACCGCTACGCCGGCTCGCTGCACAGCGGCGCGATGACCGCCCACGACGCGGTCAACGAGGTGCTCTGGAACGACCCCCCGCTGTCCAACTTCTCCCCGCACTACCCCCGGCACGAGGTCGTCTTCCACGGCACCGCGCTCACCCCCGAGCAGCCCGTCCTGGTCTCCTACGCCTCCGCCAACGCCCAGGCCGCGCTCACCCCCGCCGAGAGCGAGTCCCTCGGCGGCTCCTACGCCCACCTCGCCTGGGGGGCCGGCCCGCACCGCTGCCCGGCCCGCCAGCCCGCCGTCCTGATGGCCGTCACCGCCATCGAGTACCTGATCAGCCGCCTCACCGACCTCCGCCTGGCCGTCCCCACCGCGGACGTCCTGTGGCGCCCGGGCCCGATCCACCGCGCCCTGACCGCCCTCCCGGTCGAGTTCACCCCCGTCTAGGAAGCGCGGAGGGCGCAACCAGGGGCGCGGGGAGACCTGCTGCACGTGGTTCCCCGCGCCCCTGGAGGTGCGCTCCCCGGTCCGCTTACAGCCCGAAGCGGCGTCCGAGGTCGCCCAGGCTGCCCAGCCCCGGGGCGCCGCCGTGCTGCTGCTGGTGCGGGACGTTCGCGCCCGGGACGCCGGCCTCGGCCGCGACGACGCCGACGGAGCGTTCGGCCAGCAGCTTCTCGGAGGACTGCATCAGCACCTGGCCGGCCCCGATGAACTCGAACTGGTGCTCCTCGCCGCTCGCGCCGCCGATCCCGGTCAGGTGCCGGAGGCCGCCGATGACGCCGTGCAGGTAGCCGTGGTCGTAGTGGTGGCAGGGCGCGGGGCAGTCCGCCCAGCCGACCAGGGCCTGCGGGTCGACCCGGATCGGCGGTTCGACGAAGTGCACCGGCCCGTTGGAGGCGGCGACGAACTTGCCGGTGCCGATCAGGGTCAGGAAGCCCGGGATGATCGACTGCTTGAGCCGCAGCGAGGGTTCGAAGGCCAGCAGGTTCCCCGAGCGCACCGTCAGGTTGCCGTCCTGGAGGTCGTACGAGTTGAGGTCGTACGCCCGGTCGGCCAGCAGCAGCTTGCCGCGCCCCTCGGCGACCACCCAGTCGGCGGCGTGCAGCGGGGAGTTGAAGTTCTGCTCCAGCACCCGGTCGAGCACGCCGCGGCCGATCCCGGAGAAGCGCATCTCGCCGTAGTAGGCGATCATCTTGCCCTTCTGCAGGTAGTACGCGCCGTTCAGGTCGACCGAGAAGCAGTACGGGTTGACGTTGTCGTCGGCCGGCAGGGTGGAGACGTCCCAGATCCGCGGGCCGTCGCCGCCGGGCGGCTGGAACACCGGCGCGCCGAACTGCCCGGCGGGGGGCGCCTGGTAGGGCGGCGGAGGGGGGACGTGCATCCCGGCCTGGGTGGCCTGGTGGGACTGCTCGTACTGCTGCTGGGAGTACCCGGGCGGGGGACCCTGCGGCGGGTACGGCGGGGGCTGCTGGCCGTACGGCTGCTGGCCGTAGGGGTTCTGCGGGGGGTAGGACATCAGAGCTTCACCTCGCTGGCCTGGACGTACACCGTGCCCTGCCCGGACAGTTCGAGCTGGAACGCCTCCCCGGAGCCGCGGCCGACCATGTCGCGCCAGCCGAGGGCGGTGGAGAGCTTGTTGGTGACCTCGCCCCGGTGGGCGACGTACGCCTGCGGGTCGACGTGGACAGGCTGGCCGGGGAAGATCGGCAGTTCGATCACGCCGCCGTGGGCCATCACGGCGACCGCGCCCTTGCCGGTGAGCTTGGTGGTGAACAGGCCCTGGCCGGTGACCTGGCCGCGGACCACGCCCATCAGGCCGCCCTGCTGGCCCATGAACATGGTGGACTGCTGGAGGCTGCCCTCGAAGGCGAGCAGCCGGTCGGCCTCCACGTAGAGGGTGTCGCCGACCAGGTCGACCACGTGCACGTGGTGGCCGCCGTGGCCGAACATCACGGTGCCGTGGCCCTCGACGGTCATCAGCGGGGTGTCCTCGTTGGCGACCCGGCGGCCGATCATCGACATCACGCCGCCCTGGCCGCCCATCAGGTTGGGCTGGAAGCTGACCTCGCCGGTGTAGCCGAGCATCGCGCCGCGCTGGGAGAGGATCCGCTGCCCGGGCACCACCTGGGCGGAGACCATCTTTCCGTTGATCCGGGTGAACGCCATCAGACCTCGCCCCCCAGCGTGACGCGCTCGGAGGGCTGGACGTAGACCAGGCCCTCGCCGGTGAACTCGACCTGCATGGCCTCGCCGCCGCCCTCGCCGATCAGCGTGGACCAGCCCGCGCCGGACTTGAGCGCCCGGTGCAGGTTGCCGGTGTGCGCGATGTACGCGCCGGGGTCGACCCGCAGCGGCAGCCCCTGGGCGACCCGGAGGATCACCGCCGGGCCGTTGGAGGTGACCGCCGCCCAGCCCTGGCCCTCGACCTTGGTGGTGAACAGGCCGTTGCCGCTCGCCATCCCGTTCAGGCCGGTGAAGGAGGTGCCGGTGCGCAGCGACGCCTCGGTGCAGAGCAGGTTGTCGGATTCGACGAACAGCGTCTCGCCGTTCAGTCGGACGAGGTTGATCTCGGTGGCCTTGTCGGCGAAGTAGCAGGTGCCCTGCCCCTTCACCTCCATGACCTCCATGCGCTCGCCGGTGAGCCGGCGGGTGACCATGCCGCGCAGGCCGTCGCCGCCGCCGGTGAGCTTCTTGAAGCCCACCTGCCCGGTGTAGGCGACCATCGAGCCGTTGCGTGCCTTGACGGTGTCCCCGGCGAGATCGACGGCGAGGACTCTGGACCCCTGGAGTCGGAACTGTGCCACGTCCGGAATGTAGCGGCCCCCTCCCCGGGAGGGGAGGGGGCCGGGGCGGGCTGGTACCGGTTCGGTACGAAACCCGTACATCGGACATACCGTCAGTCGGGCATAACGGGACATCCCGCCCGATCGTGGACGGAGTGATCGTGGACGGAGCGTCAGGCCGGCTGCGGCAGCGCCCCCGCCGAGGCCTCCACCTCAAGGAACGAGGCCGAGTGCCGCTCGGCCTCGAACGCGGCGCGGCCGCCGCGCAGGCCGAACAGCCGCTTGGAGAGCATGATCCAGAGCACCGCGGCGACGTTCAGCAGCAGCGTGCAGATCTTCAGCGCGCTGACGTGCTCGGTGAGCTCGTAGCCCTCCAGCGGCAGGAAAGCGGCGGTGGCGACCACGGTCAGGTACTCGGCCCAGCGGTGGCCCCACCACAGGCCGAACGCCTCGACGATCTCGATCAGCGCGTACGCCAGCAGCGCGACCGCCACGTAGACCAGGGTGGAGTGCTTGTAGTCGAAGGTCTTGCGGACGGTGTCGACGATCGGCGAGTGCTCCAGGTCGAAGTGGAAGTGGTCGGTGACCGGCTTGAAGACGGTCAGGTTCTCGTCGAAGATCCGGCGCACCGCGTCCTTGCTGTTGGAGAACTTCCACACGCCCCAGGCGACGATCACGATCAGCAGGCCGCGCAGCAGCCGCTCGACGGCCAGGAAGCGCAGGATGAACAGGTCGCGCAGGGCCTTGCCGCGGGGCACCAGCGGCGCGTCCTGGGCCGGGCCGGAGCCGTGCGGCTCGCCGAGCGCGAAGTCGCCGCAGCGCAGGCAGCGCCAGACGGTGCCGACCGCGGTGGCGGCGTGCAGGCGGCCGCGCAGGTCGGGTTCGTCGGGCGCGTAGGTGATGTGGCCGCGCTTGGCGCAGGTGTGGCGGTCCCAGTCCCTCTTCAGCATGCGGTGTTCCCCCCGTGGGTCGCGCGCCCCGGCCTTCGGAGCGCGCAGCACAGCAGGATAGGGGGTCCCCGGTCGGCGCCGGTGTCGGGTCGGTGATAATGGTCCCGGCTTGTGCATCCCTTCACAAGCGAAGCCGTCCGCCGTGCCCCGTGAGGAATCCCCGTGAAGAGCGTCGCCGCCGTCCACCGCCTGCGCCTGGTCTCCGGCCCCGAGGGGCTGTCCTTCATCCTGCTGCTGATCTGCTCGGTGCTGAAGCGCACCACCAGCTTCAACGGCGTGCCGGTGATGGGCACGGTGCACGGCGTGCTGTTCGTCCTCTACCTGGTGTTCCTGGTGCAGGCGTACCAGGCCCGCCGCTGGGAGCCGAAGCGCGGCCTGGTGCTGTTCGTGCTGTCGGTGCTGCCGACCGGCGGCTTCTTCGCCGAGCGGATGCTCGCCAAGGAGGAGCGCGGCGAGCTGGACGCCCCGGTGCCGGCGGCCACCGCCTGACCCGTCCGGAACGTGGTGCGCGGCGGCCGGGCCTCTTCGTGGGAGGCCCGGCCGCCGCGGGCTTTCTCGGCTACCCGGTGGGCGTCAGCTGACGTTCACCCCGGTCCACGCCGCCGCGACCGCGTTGTACTCGGTCGAGCCGGAGCCGTACAGGTCCTTCGCCGCGTTCAGGGTCGCCGTGCGGGCGGCCTTGTAGTTGGTGGTGGAGGTCATGTAGACGGTCAGCGCCCGGTACCAGACCTGGGCGGCCTTGGCCCGGCCGATGCCGGTCACGGCCGCGCCGTTGTAGGTGGGCGAGTTGTAGCTGACGCCGTTGACGGTCTTGGCGCCGCTGCCCTCGGCCAGCAGGTAGAAGAAGTGGTTGGCGACGCCCGAGGAGTAGTGGACGTCCTTGTTGCCGACCGTGGAGGACCAGTAGTCGGCGGACGCGCCGTCCTTGGACGGCTTGTCCATGTAGCGCAGCGGCGTGCCGTTGCCGTTGATGTTGATCAGCTCGCCGATCAGGTAGTCCGGGTTGTCCTTCGGCAGGTTGGCGTAGAACTCGACCAGGGTGCCGAAGATGTCGGAGGTGGCCTCGTTCAGGCCGCCGGACTCGCCCGAGTAGTTCAGGCCCGCGGTGTTGGAGGTCACGCCGTGGCTCATCTCGTGGCCGGAGACGTCGAGCTCGGTCAGCGGGTGGGTGTTGGAGGCGCCGTCGCCGTAGGTCATGCAGAAGCAGCTGTCGTCCCAGAACGCGTTGACGTAGTTGCTGCCGTAGTGCACCCGGCTGTACGCGCCGACGCCGTCGCCGCGGATGCCGCTGCGGCCGAAGGTGTTCTTGTAGAAGTCCCAGGTGACGGCCGCGCCGTACTGGGCGTCGACGGCCGCCGACTCGCCGTTGGAGGCGGCGCCGCTGCCCCAGGAGTTGGTGGTCTTGGAGTAGAGGGTGCCCTTGCCGGAGGTCTTGTTGGCCAGCGTGGTGGTGTACTGGCCGCCGCGGGTGGCGTCCTTCAACTGGTAGGCGGTGCCGGTGTAGTTGGTGGTCAGCGAGACGCTGCCGACGAACACGCCGTTGCCGGTGCCGGTCGCGTTGGAGGTCTGCACCTGCTCGTGGACGGAGAGCACCGCGCCGCTGTCCGCGTCGGTGACCAGCAGCTGCCGGCTCGGGGTGCCGTCCGCCCGGACGCCCTCCACGGTGGTCCGGTAGGCCAGCCGCGGGGCGCCGTCGGCGGCCCAGATCACCAGCTGGGCGCTGCCGCTGGTGCCGGAGACCGAGGTGAGGGCGGCCTCGTCGGCGTCCTTCGCGACGCCGACGGTGGCCTGCACCGCGCCGGTCGCCTTCGCGGCGGCCTGGCCGGCCGTCAGCTTCGGGCTCAGCGAGGCGGGGGCCAGGCTGCCGGACACGGCCTTGTCGGTGGACTTCACCTTGCCGTTGGCGGCCTGGTGCACGACCAGGTCGCCGCCGAGCACCGGCAGTCCGTCGTAGGTGCGCTCGTACCGGAAGTGGCGGGTGCCGTCGGCGTCGACGACGGCGTCCTTGACGACCAGCTTCTCCTGGGCGCCCAGGCCCAGCGCCTTGGCGGCGGCGGGTGCCTGGGTGGCGGCCAGGGCCAGCTGGTCGGCCCGGCCGAGGGAGGCCGGGCCGGGGGCGGCGTACGCCGTTCCGGCGCTCACCTGGATCGCGCCGGCCAGCAGGGCCGAGGCAGAGAGGACGGCGCCGACTGCGAGCTTTCGCTTCACGTACGGGTTCCTTCCGGATCAACCGCGTGTGCGCGGTCGCACCTCGCTCCGGGGCACCGGGGTCAGTGCCTGCTGGGGCGGAACGGGTGCTGACGTGCAGCTCCGTGCGGTCAGGCGACAGCGGCCGGCGGGGTGGTCCGGCGGTGTCGAACGGGGCTGGCCAGAAGCATGACGAGGCGGCGGCGGCCGGGAAAAGCGGTTCGGCAACTATTGGCAAACTCTCGCCAGCGGCCCCCTCGGGGGCGGTCCGGGAAATCGGAGGTTTCGCCGCGAACCATGCCGCGCGGTCTGCGGGTAGGCCCAACTCCGGTGAAATCACTGAATATTGCCGGAATATGCACGGTAAAGGGCCGGTTGTCGGGCCTGCTCGTCTGTTTGGCGTGATCCCGCCAAGGGGGGCGGGTTGTTCACCATCGTGGACACCTGCTACCCCCGCCCGTGCCCGCGGGTACGGTGGTGGCGTGCCCAAGCCCCTCGCCCTCGACTTCGACCCGATCGCCCGCGCCGACGAACTCTGGACCCAGCGCTGGGGCAAGGTGCCGTCGATGGCGGCGATCACCTCGGTGATGCGCGCCCACCAGATCCTGCTCGCCCGGGTCGACGCGGTGGTCAAGCCCCACGGCCTCACCTTCGCCCGCTACGAGGCCCTGGTGCTGCTCACCTTCAGCCGCTCCGGCGAACTCCCGCTCTCCAAGATCGGCGAGCGCCTGATGGTCCACCCCACCAGCGTCACCAACACCGTCGACCGCCTGGAACGGGCCGGCCTGGTCACCCGCCGCCCCAACCCGCTCGACGGCCGCGGCGTGCTGGCCGCCATCACCGACCGCGGCCGCCAGGCCGTCGAGCGGGCCACCCGCGACCTGGTCGCCGTCGAGTTCGGCCTGGACGGCTACGACGCCGACGCCTGCGCCGAGGTCTTCGACCTGCTGCGCCCGCTGCGGATCGCGGCCGGCGACTTCGAGGCCCCCGCCGAGGAGGGGCCCGGCCCGGACGGCGCGTAGGGGCGGTTACCCTCGTCCGTATGAAGCAGAGTGTGCTGACCCGCTACCGCGCCATGGCCTACCTCACCGGTGTGCTCCTGATCCTGCTCACCCTCGGGGTGATCGCCAAGTACGTCTTCGACGTCTCGGGCGCATCGGGCTTCACCAGCGCGGTCGGCATCGCGCACGGCTGGCTGTACGTGGTCTACCTGGCGTTCGCCTTCGACCTGGGCACCAAGGCCAAGTGGCCGATGGGCAAGCTCGCCTGGACCCTGCTGGCCGGCACCATCCCCACCGCCGTGTTCTTCGTCGAGCGCCGGGTCAGCCGCGAGGTCGCGCCGCTGATCACCGCGCCGGAGCCGGTCGCCGCCTGACCGCGCCCGCACCCGCACCCGCACCAGCGCTCTGCCGGGGCGCCCCCCGCACGTCCGGGGGGGCGCCCTTCGCGCGTCCGGGGCCGACCGCCGCGCGTCCGGGGCCGACCGCCGCGCGTTCGGAGGGCGGCCGCCGCGCGTTCGGAGGGCGGACCGTCGACAGGTACTAGGACGTCCGAGTAAATTGGTAGGACATCCAAGTAGTTCTGCCGCGCCCACGAGGGGCGGCCGCACGGAGCGGGAGTCGGAGCCGATGGACGCCGAGCAGATCGAGGCCGGGCGGCAGCGCTGGCAGCAGCGGTACGACGGGGCGCGCAAGCGCGAGGCGGACTTCACCACCCTCAGCGGTGACACCGTCGAACCCGTCTACGGGCCCCCGCCCGGCCAGGACGTCGAGGGCTTCGAGCGGATCGGCTGGCCCGGCGAGTACCCCTACACCCGCGGCCTGCACCCCACCGGCTACCGCGGCCGGGCCTGGACCATCCGCCAGTTCGCCGGCTTCGGCAACGCCGAGCAGACCAACGAGCGCTACCGGATGATCCTGGAGGCGGGCGGCGGCGGCCTCTCGGTCGCCTTCGACATGCCGACCCTGATGGGCTACGACTCCGACGACGACCGCTCGCTCGGCGAGGTCGGCCACTGCGGCGTCGCGATCGACTCCGCCGCCGACATGGAGGTGCTGTTCCGCGGCATCCCGCTCGGCGAGGTCACCACCTCGATGACGATCAGCGGCCCGGCCGTCCCGGTCTTCTGCATGTACCTGGTGGCCGCCGAGCGCCAGGGCGTCGACCCGGCCGTCCTGAACGGCACCCTGCAGACCGACATCTTCAAGGAGTACATCGCGCAGAAGGAGTGGCTCTTCGCCCCCGAGCCGCACCTGCGCCTGATCGGCGACCTGATGGAGCACTGCGCCGCCGGCATCCCCGCCTACAAGCCGCTCTCGGTCTCCGGCTACCACATCCGGGAGGCCGGGGCCACGGCCGCCCAGGAGCTCGCCTACACCCTCGCCGACGGCCTGGCCTACGTCGAGCTCGGCCTCTCCCGCGGCCTGGACGTGGACGTGTTCGCCCCCGGCCTGTCCTTCTTCTTCGACGCCCACCTCGACTTCTTCGAGGAGATCGCCAAGTTCCGCGCCGCCCGCCGGATCTGGGCCCGCTGGATGCGCGACCACTTCGGCGCGAAGACCGAGAAGGCGCAGTGGCTGCGCTTCCACACCCAGACCGCGGGCGTCTCGCTGACCGCCCAGCAGCCGTACAACAACGTGGTCCGCACCGCCGTCGAGGCGCTCTCCGCCGTCCTCGGCGGCACCAACTCGCTGCACACCAACGCCCTGGACGAGACCCTCGCCCTCCCCAGCGAGCAGGCCGCCGAGATCGCCCTGCGCACCCAGCAGGTGATCATGGAGGAGACCGGCGTCACCAACGTCGCCGACCCGCTCGGCGGCTCCTGGTACGTCGAGGCGCTCACCGACCGGATCGAGGCCCAGGTCGAGGAGATCTTCCGGCGGATCCTGGACAAGGGCGACGCCGAGCACCCGATCGGCCCGATGACCGCCGGCATCCTGCGCGGCATCGAGGAGGGCTGGTTCACCGGCGAGATCGCCGAGGCCGCGTTCCGCTACCAGCAGGGCGTCGAGAAGGGCGACAAGCGGGTGGTCGGCGTCAACTGCCACCCCCGCAGCGTCACCCCCGAACTGGAGATCCTCCGGGTCAGCCACGAGGTCGAGCGCGAGCAGGTCCGCGCCCTGCGCGCGCGCAAGTCGCACCGCGACGAGGCCGCCGTCCGGGCCGGCCTCGACGCCATGCTCACCGCCGCCCGCGAGGGCACCAACATGATCGAGCCGATGCTGCGCGCCGTCCGGGCCGAGGCCACCCTCGGCGAGATCTGCCACGCCCTGCGCGAGGAGTGGGGCACCTACCGGGAGAACGCCGCCTTCTGACCCCGGCCCCCGGTCGAGAACGGTTCGAGTCCGGCGGACAGGCGCTCCTCCGTACACCGATACTCGAAGCGCGAGGAACGGGACGGGACGAAGGGACACGGACGAATGGGTGGGGGAGCGCTGCTCGCCGAGCGGTTCGAGACGCACCGGCCGAGGCTGCGGGCGGTGGCCTACCGGATGCTCGGGTCGTTCGGCGAGGCCGAGGACGCGGTGCAGGAGACCTGGCTGCGGCTGGACCGGCACGCCGAGGAGGTGGACAACCTCGGCGGCTGGCTCACCACCGTCGCCTCCCGGGTGTGCCTGAACGAGCTGCGCAGCCGGGAGCGGCGGCGCGAGGAGGAGCTGGACACCGCGGTGCCGGACCCGGTGCTGGCCGCGCCGGAGCGGGACGACCCGGAGGCGGCGGCGCTGCTCGGCGACCGGGTGGGGCTGGCGCTGCAGGTCGTGCTGGGCACGCTGGGCCCCTCCGAGCGGCTGGCGTTCGTGCTGCACGACCTGTTCGCGGTGCCGCTGGAGGACATCGCGCCGCTGCTGGACAAGTCCCCGGCGGCGGTGCGGCAGTCGGTCAGCCGGGCCCGCAAGCGGGTCAAGGAGCGGGCGCCGGAGCCGGACCGCGACCCGGCGGCGCAGCGGGCCGTGGTGGAGGCGTTCCTGGCGGCCTCCCGGGAGGGCGACTTCGAGGGCCTGGTGGCGGTGCTCGCCCCGGACGCGGTGCTGCGGGCGGACGGCGGGACGGCCATGGCGGCGCTCAGCAAGGTGATCCGCGGCGGCCCGGTGATCGCGTCGTCGGCGCAGGGCTTCCGGCACCTGGCGCCGTTCGCGCGCCTGGTGCTGGTCAACGGCACCTACGGCACGCTGACGGTGGTCGACGGCAAGCCGGTCTCGGTGATGTCGTTCACCGTGGTGGACGGCCGGGTCGCCCGGATCGACGTGCTGACCGACCCGGACCGGCTGGCCGTGCTGCCGCTGCCGGGCTGAGGGCGGCTCAGCGCAGCAGCCCCGGGAAGGGGCCCAGCAGCAGCGTGGTGAAGCGGCGGATCCAGTCCGCGGTGACGGGTTCGCCGCTCACCAGCAGCCGGTGCTCGACGGTGCCGGCGATGACGTCGAAGATGATCCCGACCTCCTCGTCGGCGGCGGCCCGGTCGCGGTCGGGGTCCATCTCGCCGCGGGCCTGGGCGTTGGCCCGGCCGAACTCGACCAGCACCTTCTGCGGCTCGACGATCCGCTCCCGGATCCGCCGGCGCAGCTGCGGGTCGCGGGAGCCCTCGGCGAACAGGGCGAGCAGCGCGGCCTGGGTCTCGGGGAGGGTGAGCAGTTCGGCGAAGCGGGCGACCACCGCCTCGATGTCTGCCTGCAGGCTGCCGCGGTCGGCGCACTCCAGCTGGTCGAAGAGGCTGGCGATGGCGTCGACGACGAGCTCGCTCTTGGAGGGCCAGCGCCGGTACAGCGTGGTCTTGGCGACGCCGGCCCGCTGGGCGACGTCGCCCATGGTCAGGCCGCCCCAGCCGAGGTCGGCGAGCGCCTCGCGGGTGGCGTCCAGGATCGCCTGGTCGGCGGCGGCGCTGCGGGGCCGTCCCTTGCCGCGGCCGACCGGGCCGACCGGGGCGGCTGCGGCTGCGGCTGCGGTCGGCTCCGGGACGGCCGCGGCCGCGGTGGTGGCCGCGACCGGCGGGTCCGGGTGCTCGGCGGGCTGCCGGGGGGTGGGGGCCACCTCGCCTCCAGACTGTTTACTCGGAAGTAACTTCGAGGTCCCACGGTAGCGACCGGGCGGCCCGCCCGACAGCCGCCCGGTGCCGGAAAGTGGGGCAGCTCACGCTCCCGGAGGGGGCGGGGGGCTTGCGGGGGGAGCCCGGGAGGCAGATACGCTACGACCAGTAGCGAAAGAACGACGACCAATCGCGCCCCGTCCTCTGGGATCGGACGGGCGCCCGACGCCGGTGGGGACCGGCGTCGAACGGTTCGAGGCAACGGGTGGGCCCCCGCCGGGGAGGCGGGCGGCTCGCTCCGGTTTTTCCGGGCGGATGGCGCCCGGCACCGGCTCCGGCGGGGGAGGATAGAGCCATGCAGTCACGGAATTCGCGTCTCAACAGCTCCGCCCTGCGCGGCGCGGTGGACCTCGCCGCGGTGAAGGCGGCCGGAGAGGCCGCCCAGAAGGCGGAGCAGACCCGGGCCGAGCGGGCCCGGCAGGCGGCGGCGGGCGAGGTCCCGGCGTTCGCGGACTACCCCCTGGTGCTGGACGTCACCGAGGAGACCTTCGAGGCCGAGGTGGTCCAGCGCTCGGCCGAGGTCCCGGTGGTGGTGGACTTCTGGGCCGAGTGGTGCGGCCCGTGCAAGCAGCTCAGTCCGGTGCTGGAGCGCCTCGCCGAGGAGTACGCGGGCCGGATCGTGCTCGCCAAGATCGACGTGGACGCCAACCAGCTGATCGCCCAGCAGTTCGGGATCCAGGGGATCCCGGCCGTGATGGCGGTGGTGGCGGGCCAGCTGGTGCCGCTGTTCCAGGGCGCCGAGAGCGAGGCGAACGTCCGCAAGGTCCTGGACCAGCTGATCGCGGTGGCCGAGCAGCGCTTCGGCATCGTCGGCGGCCAGGGCGGCGTCGGCGGCGGCGAGGGTGCGGCGGCCGAGCCGCGGGTGCCGGCCGACCCCGCGCTGGAGGCGGCGCACGACGCGCTGGACCGGGGCGACCTGGCCGGCGCGGTGCGGGCGTACCAGAACGTGCTGAGCGACCGGCCCGGGCACGTCGAGGCCAAGCTCGGCCTGGCCCAGGCCCAGCTGCTGCAGCGGGTGGAGCAGCTCGACCCGCAGCAGGTGCGCGTCGAGGCGGCGGCCGACCCCAAGGACGTGCCGGCCCAGCTGCGGGCGGCCGACCTGGACCTGGTCGGCGGGCACGTGGAGGACGCCTTCGGCCGCCTGGTCGACACCGTCGCCCGGACGTTCGGGGACGACCGGGACGCGGCCCGGCTGCGGTTGCTGGAGCTGTTCGAGGTGATCGGTCCGGAGGACCCGCGCACCGTGGCGGCCCGGCAGGCCCTGGCCCGGGTGCTGTTCTGAGGCACCCGGTGACACCTCGGGTGACCTGCGGTGTCGGCGGTGATTTGACGACTTTCGAGTGCCTTCGGGCTGCGTTTACCAAATCTTGACATCACCCCTCCGCTATCACCGAATGTGATGGCGGAGGGGTGTTTCGTTGGTGTTTCCGCGGGTGAAAATCGGGCGAACATGCGATTTTGGTCACTCTCCGTCGTGTCACCTTCGATTCCATGATCGCCTCGGATCGCTGTTGGATTACCCGTCAGTAACGGACCTCTTGTGCTCGGCCCTGGATTGGAGAACGATCGGCGACGCCCGGTCCCTCGGCGACGAGGGGTCCCCACCGGGTGAGGGCAGGGGGGTAACCGCAGATCCCACGCGGCGGTTCCTGGCCTCACGACGGCCGCGCGGCCCGCGCGGCCGCACGGTTGTCGCTCGGGGGTGATCGCCGCTGCCGTCCCCACGGCCGCGGGCGCTCTCCGCTACCGAGGACGTAGCTCTCTCCCATCCCGGGCCGGACCACGTGCGGGACGCACCGGACCGGCCGGAGATGTACGTCCTAGAAGGAGGACTCACATGTCCCAGACCTACGGCAAGACCCGCTGGAAGCGCTTCGCCCTGGTGATGGTGCCCAGCCTCGCGGCCACCGCCGCGATCGGCGTCTCGATGGCCAACTCCGTGTTGGCCGCCTCGTTCTCGATCTCCGGCCAGCAGTTCAAGGTCACCGTCGACGACCTGCGGGGCGACCGCTTCTCGCAGTTCGGCGCGGTCGACGCCGAGTCGAACAAGACCCCGCACCCGGTGGCCATCTCGGCCTTCGACACCGCCCACCTGAAGGGCCTGTGCCAGTCGGTGGTCACCGACCTCGGCCCGGTGCTCGGCAAGTGGACCCTGGTGCTCAAGGCCGGTGACAGCACCGACGAGGCCAAGCAGGTCTACGCGGAGAACCTGCTGATCGACCTGAACCAGCTGGACGCGGACGCCGAGTTCACGAACATCAACATCGGCCAGGACGCCAACACGCTGTCCGGCAGCGCCCTGGACGACCTGCGCAAGGCCGGCAAGCTGCCGAGCGGCGACCACGGCTTCTCGCAGACCGCCGAGAAGGCCCACCTGAGCAACGTCCAGCAGACCGCGTGGGCGACCTCGGCGGGCACCTTCAAGCTCCCCGGCCTGCACCTGAGCCTCAACCACCAGGAAAACGGCAAGACCTACGAGTGCTACTGATCCGCGCCTGAGGGCCCGCCCGCCGGGCCCGTGCGCGGACCGGTGGTCCGAGGGGGCGGCCGCCGCCCCCTCGGACCACGCCCCGGCACGCCGGGGGCCCTCCGTTCACCCTTCCCTCGGACCCACCATCGAGGAGTCGCACCATGTCCAGCGCAACCGTCGAGGCCGGGCCCGTGGGTCCGGCCGGTCTGGTCGGCCGCACCTGGCGGGGGTTCCGCGCCTGGCGGCGCACCCGTCCGTTCTGGGGCGGGGTGTTCGGACTCGCCGCCAGCGTCCCGATCCTGTACCTCCCGTACGGCAACGTCAGCCTGGCCGGTTTCACGATCGCGCTGTCCACCACCGCCGGGGCCGGGTCGCTGATCATCGGCCTGATGCTGATCGCGCTGGCCCTGACCGCCTGGTTCCAGCCGATGGTGCGGGTCTTCTGCGGAGTGGCGACCAGCGTCCTGGCCCTGGTCTCGCTCCCGCTCTCCAACTTCGGCGGCCTCGGCCTGGGCCTGCTGTTCGGCCTGCTCGGCGGCGGCCTGCTGGTCTCCTGGGCGCCGCTGCCGGCCCCCGCGGCGGCCGCCGGGAGCGAGGCCGACGGCGACCGCGAGGACGCGCCGACCGCCCAGCTGCCCGCGCAGAGCACCGCCGGACAGCCACTGGAGTACGGCGCCGCCCCGGCCACCGCCCCGGCCGACGCCCCGCAGGCCGGCGCCCCGCAGGCCCCCGCCGAGGAGGAGCAGCGGTGACCGACGCCGACCGCCCCGCCGTCCCCGGCCCCCGGCACGCGGTGCCCCGCGAGGGGGTGCGCGCGCGCCTGCGCGGGCGGGCCCTCGACGTCCCGGATCACCTTGGCCTGCAGGACGCCGGCGCTGACCCGGGAGTGGTAGCCGATGGAGAGCTGCTGCATCCGGTGGCACAGGG
>NZ_JBSGET010000128.1:0-25108 GCF_053603035.1 Kitasatospora sp. NPDC004272
CCGCGCGTCGGCGGCCCCGGCGAGTGCGGCGAGCCGGCCCAGCAGCGGTTCCGGACCGGCCCCGTCGGGGTGGACCTCGTCGAAGCCCGCCGCCAGCAGTGCGGTCCGGCGCTCGGCCTCGCCCTCGCCGGCGGTGATGCCGAGGCGGCCGCCGATCACCTTCGGGATGCCCCGGGTGAGGGGGTTGGCGTCGAGCGCGTGGGCCGCGCGCAGGCCGTCCAGGTGGCCGTGCCCGTTGACCGAGCTGAACACGATCAGGTCGGGGCGGGTCAGTTCGACGGTGTCCACCAGCAGGCGTTCGGGCACGCACGGGCCCAGGTTGAGGACCGAGTGGCCGGCCTCCTCCAGGAACAGTTGCAGGTGGACGAGGTTCCAGGTGTGGGCGTCGGAGGCCCCGGTGGTGAGCAGTACCCGCAGGCCGGGCCCCGGTGCGTCCGGTCGTCCGGTCGAGCGCTTCGCCTTCCTGGTGGCGAGGTCTGGGTGTGCCATTGCGTCTCCTCGGTGCGGCTGTGGGCGGCGGCGTCGCCGGGTGGGTGCGGGCGGGGCCCCGGGCGGCCGGGGGTCAGTCCGTCGGCTGTCGGCCGGTCCGGTCGGCCGGTTCGCCGGGGCCGGGGACCCGGGCCGCGGCCGGCCTGGCCCGGACCGCCAGGACGGTGCAGCCCAGGGCGCTGGACATCTGGTGCCGGGTGCCCGGCTCCTCCACCACCAGGTCGCCCCGGCGGAAGCTGCGTCCGTCGCTGTGGTCGAGGACCCCGTCCAGGACCAGCATCAGTTCGTGGCCGAGGTGTTCGTGGAAGTCCCCGTGCGCCCCGGCGGGGAAGCGCAGCAGCAGCGCGGTGGAGTCCTCGCCGGTCCCGCTGTCGGGGGCCCACAGGACGACGTGCTCGACGCCCACCCGGCCGGGCTCCACCCACGGGACCCACGCGAGGTCGTCCTGCAGGAATCCGCTGCGCAGCACGTCGCGCATGACCGTGACCTCAGGCATCGACCGTCTCCTTGCGCTCGTTCGTACCGCGGACCTCGCCCCAGGGCAGCGGGCCGCGCACCACGGGGGCGCCGACCATGGCGCCGAACTCCTGCCAGGAGCCGTCGTAGTTGCGGACGTTCGGCAGGCCGAGCAGTTCGTGCAGGACGAACCAGACGAGCGAGGAGCGCCAGCCGATCCGGCAGTACACGACGGTGGGGACGGTGGTGTCGAGTTCGGCGTAGACGGCCCGGAGCTCCTCCGGGGTGCGGAAGCAGCCGTCCGGACGCACGTGCAGGTCCCAGGGGAAGTGCTGGGCGGACTGGACGTGGCCGGGGCGCACGTGCAGGTCCTCCGGGACGTCCGGCGGGGTGGTGCGGTCGCCGAGGTACTCGGGCAGCGAGCGCACGTCCAGCAGGTTGATCCGGCCGATGCCGTCCAGGACGTCGGTGCGGGTGGCCCGCAGGGACAGGTCGGCGGTCGGCACCGGGTAGGCGGTCGGCGGCCGTTCGGGCCGGCGGAAGGTCAGTTCGCCGCCCTGCGCCTCCCAGCGGGCGCGCCCGCCGTCGAGCAGCCGCAGGTCCCGGTGGCCGTACACGCGCAGCAGCCAGAAGGCCGCGGTGGCCCACCAGTTGCTGTTGCCGCTGTAGAGCACGATGGTGTCGTCCGGGCCGATGCCCAGGCTTCCCAGGGTCGCCGCGATCTGCGCGGCGTCGGGGACGTCGCGGCGGACCGGGTGCTGGAGGTCGGTGCGCCAGTTCAGGCTCACCGCCCCGGGTATCCAGCCGGTCGGGCCGGGCCCGCCGTCGGTGATCTCCACCAGTACGACGTGCTCGTCCGAGCGGTGCCGCGCCACCCAGTCGGCCGTCACCACAGGACTGTGTCGGGTCATCGCAACCTCCGGTTGTCACGGGGTGCGACGGCCGCACCCGCGGTGCGGCCGTCGCCGGTTCGGTGCGGTCGGAATCAGCCCTGACCGTGGAAGTAACAGGTCGCCCGGCGGTGGACCACACCGCCGATCTGGGTGCCCATGGTGATTCCGGGCTCGTTGTCGAAACGCCAGTGCATGCCGCCGTAGACGCGGGAGATGCCGGCCTGGGCCGCCGCCGCGGTGAAGGTCGGCCAGGTCAGCCGGGTGTCCACGGCCGGGGTGAGGCCGGGCTCGATGGTGGAGGTGCCCGCCTTGAAGAGGTAGGAGTCACCGAAGGAGTCGGAGCCGGTGAACCTGCGCAGGAACTCGGCCGCGGCACCGGAGAAGGTGCTGTGCCCGGAGACGGTGGCCGGGAAGGCCGGCACCGGCACGTAGGCCCGCCAGGACGCGCCGTCCATCGTGACGGTGCCCCGGCCGGGGCCGCCCCAGGAGCGGATCTGCTGACCCCGGGTCAGGTAGGGGATGAGCGAGCTGGGGCGGGCGAAGTCGTAGCGGGTCTTCACCGCCCAGGAGCCGATCGCGGCGTCGCACTCGGCCATGTTGAGGCCGAAGAAGAGCTTCGCGTCCTCGTCCACGCCGTAGCCGTCGCGGGCGGAGACGAAGCGGCCCCACGCCTGCTGCGCGCCGGGCGGGGTCACGTCGGCGTCGAGCCAGAACTCGGCGATCGCCTTCTGCTCGTCGGACAGCCCGGCGCTGATGGTGATCAGTTCCTGGACGGCCGCGTTCAGGGTCGCGCTGCCCAACGCGGGCGGGGCCGGCACGGTGAACTGGTCGGGGCTCGTCAGGGCGAACGGCGTCATCCGGGCGAACTGCGGGGTGAGGAAGTGCTGGGTGGCGCCGCCGACGACCAGCGGCATCCAGTTGGCCGGGGAGGCCAGCAGCGCGGGGTCGAAGCCCGCGATCGACTGCGGCTGGTTCTTCGGCTGGTAGCCGGTGGTGTCCGCGTAGGCGTTGAGCTGGTTGGCGCCGTCCTGGTGCCGGAAGGCGAGCACGGCCCGGGCGGTGCGCAGGCCGATCGCGGCCGGGCTGGTCGGCGAGCCGCCGGTGCGGGCGGGGTCGTAGCCGAGCGAGCGCAGCATCGAGTCGGCGGCGGGCGCCTGCTCCGGGTAGAGGTCGGTCAGCGCGGCGTGCGCGGCGTAGCTGATCGCCTCGTTCTTGTTGGCCAGGGTGCGTTCGGCCCTCGGGCGGCGCAGCGCGCCGCCGAAGCGGGTGCCGTTCGCGTGGCTGTCGTAGCAGGCCCAGGCGTCGTAGATGCAGTTGTGCACCACGGCCAGGGAGCGGGCGTTGACGGTGGCCGGGCCGAAGACCGCGCCGGTCAGCCGGTACTTGTCGAGGATCGCGTCCATGGTGGCCTGGTTCCACCGGACGACCACGCTCGGCAGCCCGCCGGTGCCGTCGGCGCGGCGGCCGGTGCGGGTCTCGGCGGCCCAGGCGGCCGGGCCGGTCGCGGCGGCCAGGCCGGCCGCACCCAGCGCGCCGGCGGCGGCGGCGAGCATCGAACGGCGGGACACCGTGCGCCGACCGGGGGTGTACGGCTCTTGCATCTGGCATTGCTCCTTGTCCGATGGGGACGTGCCCGGCGGCGCCTGTGCGGCGCCCGTGCTGCCGGGTCCGTCCGTGGTGTCTGGCGTGGTCCGGTGGTGCCTGCTTCCCTGCGGGGCGCTGGGGGTCCGGGGCGCCGACGGGGCGCTCGGTCTCGGCGGCGACCGCCCGACTGCCGGAAGCGGGGCCACGCTAGAGCGGCGGACGTGTCCCGAACGTTGCAAAGATGTTTCTCACCATTGCGAAATGACCGCGTACCGACATTTATATGTTCGAAACTGTCTGGTTATCTGGCGATTTTCTGCCGACTTCGGTCCGTCTCCGCCCGGCCCGACCCATCGGAGGTCGCTATGGCCCCATGCGAGGAACCGATCGGCCGCCCTCCGGCCGATTCGCCCCCCTTAGCCTTCTTGGCGCTGGAGCAGCCGACCGGGGGAGAGACCGTGACAGGGGCAGTGGCACACGAAGCGGAGAGACCGGAGCCGTCCGGCGGCCCGGTCGCCCGGTGCGAACTGGCGACGCACCCGAGCGCCCAACAGGTCCGGCTCGGCCTGCTGGGCGGGTTCACCCTCTCCTTCCGGGGCGAGGAGCTGAAACCCTCCCTGGGCGCCCGTCGACTGCTGGCGCTGCTCGCGGTCGAGCCCCGCGGCCTGACCAGGGCACGGGCCGCCGAGGTCCTCTGGCCCGACCTCGAACGCAACCGCGCGGCGGCCGCGCTGCGCACCGCGCTGCACCGCATGCCGGCCTGCCCGGTCCCCCTGGTCAAGGAGTGCGGCGCCGGCCTGCTGACGCTGTCCCCCGACGTCGCCGTGGACCTGGCCGCCGCCAACCGCGCGGCCGCCCGCATCCTCGGCCCGGCCGTCGAGATGGACGACCGCGAACTCGGCCGGGCCCTGGACCTCGACTTCGGCTACGACCTGCTCCCCGACTGGGCGGAGGAATGGCTGACGCACGGTCAGATCCGCTGGCACCAGCGCCGGTTGCACGCCCTGGAGACCCTGTCGCGGCGCCTGGCCGAAGCGGGTTTCGCGGGCGCCGCCGTGGACGTCGCCCTGGTCGCGATCGGTTCCGACCGGCTGCGGGAGAGCGCCCACGAAGCCCTGGTGGCCGCCTACCGGGCCGCGGGCAACGAGATCACCGCGGACGCCTACCGCCGCCAGTACGAGCGGCAGCTCCGCGAGGAACTGGCCCGGGAGTCGGTCCCCCGCGGTCGGCCCCCCGTTCCCGCACCACCCGCCGCACCGGCGGCCCGGCCCGCCGCCGGCCCGCGGCCCCCCGCGGGCGTCATCCCGATCAGCGCCGCGCAGACCGCGAACGGCCGTCGGCGCCCCGTCACCCCGTCACTGGCAGGAGGCCACCGTGACCACGGCTCCGCACTTTCCTGACACCGGGCAGGGTCCCGCCCCCCTCGTCACCGGCGCCCCCGTCCTGGAGCGCTACGAATCCCTGCGCCCGGCCCTGCACCGGCTCGGCCTGACCCTGCTGCGCTGCGCGCTGGGCCTGGTCTACCTCTGGTTCGGCGTCCTCAAGCTGATCGACCGCAGCCCCGCCGCCGACCTGGTGACCAGCACCATCCCGTTCCACACCGGCGGCTGGGTGGTCCCGGTGCTCGGTGGCGTCGAGGTGGTCCTCGGCCTGTGGATAGCCGCCGGGATCGGCATGCGCTGGGCGCTGCCGGTCCTCTTCGGACACCTGCTCGCCACCTTCGGCGTGCTGGTGGTCGTTCCCGACCGGGCCTTCCAGGACGGCAACCCCGCCCTGCTGACCATGGAGGGCGAATTCGTGATCAAGAACCTGGTCCTGCTGGCGGCCGTCCTGGTCGTCACCACCCGCACCGCCCGCCCGCACCGCTGAGCCGCCGCCCGACCACTCCCCTCCCGGCCCGCGACCAGCGAGCCGTCCGTTACAGACGACCCGAGGTAGTCGCGTCCATGGACAAGAAGGAACTCCGCACCACCCTGCGCTGGCTGGCGCCCGTCCTGCCGGCCGCCGCCATGCTGGCCCTGGCCGTCGGGCTCAACCAGCGCGCGATCCTCTTCCCGGAGGCGATCGCGCTCGCCTTCGGCGTCTGGGTGATGCACCGCCCCGCCTGGATCGCCTCGCCGACCCGGATGGTCGCGGGACCGGTGCTCTGCGCCGTGGACGGCATCCTGGTCGCCCAGCTCTTCCACGCCCTGCACTGGAGCAAGTGGGGCGCCGCGGCCGTCGCCCTGCTGATCGCGCTGGCCGTCCTGCAACTGCTCGCCGCGCCGATCGGCCCCGCCGTGTCCGCCGCCGTGCTCCCGGTGGTCTTCTCCCTGCGCACCTGGGACTACCCGCTGGCCGTGCTCTGCATCTGCGCGGCGGTCGCCGCGGTGATGTTCGCGATCGAGCGGGGCCTGCCCCGGCCCCCCGCGCCGATGGTGGCCGCCGGGGCCTGGCGGGTCGACCGGCTCGTCGTCCTCGGCGCGGTCTCGGGCGGCTGGCTGCTGGTCAGCGGCGTCCTGCTGGACCTGCCGCCGGTCGCGGTCGCCCCGCCGCTGATGGTCTCCGCCCTGGAGTGGGCGATGCTGCCCGCCCGCACCCTCCAGCTGGCCCTCAAGCGCGGCGTGCTGCTGTGCGGCGGCTGCGCCGTCGGCTCGCTGGCGCTGTGGACGGTCCCGCAGGAGTGGGTCGGCGGCGCCCTCGCCGTCGCGGTGGTCTGCCTGGCGGCCCGCTACCTCGGCGAACCGCACGCCCCCGCCATGGCGATGGCCCTGGTCCCCTACGTGGCGCACGAGGAGAACCCGGCCGTGGCCGGTTTCGGCGCGGCCGCCGGGACGGTCGTCACCTACGCCGCGATCTCCGCCGTCCTCGCCCTGACCGCCCGCCCCCGCCCCGGCGCTCCCGCCCCGGACGCGCCGGTGCCGACCGCGCCCGCCGCCGCCCGGTGACCGGCGGGCCGGCGGGGAGGTACCGGGTCAGTCGTCCTTGGGGTCCGGCTGCTCGGTGAAGTCGATCTTCTTGAAGCGGGCGTTCATCGACTTCAGGAGGAACCAGGTGGCGACGCCGAGCGCCGCGAAGACGACGAAGCCGAGCAGGCCGGGGGTGACCTTGGTCTCGTCGAGGGCCAGGGCGGTGGCGAGCTGGACGGGGTTCACGGGGGTGCTCATTCCTCCATGGTGACCCGGCCTTAAGGCGGCCGGGTCACCGGGGGGTGGTACGGGGCGGGGCGAAGCGGGACGAAGCGGCCGCGGGGCTACTTGCGCAGGCCCGCGAAGAGGTCGTTCTCGGGCAGGTCGGTGTCGACCAGCGACTTGGCGAGCTCGTAGTCCTCGGTGGGCCAGACCTCGCGCTGGACGTCGAGCGGGACGCGGAACCAGGGCCCGTCCGGGTCGATCTGGGTGGCGTGCGCGATCAGCGCCTTGTCGCGGGTCCCGAAGAAGTCGGCGCACTCGACCCGGGTGGTGATCTCCCGCTCGGCGCGGCCGGACTTCTCCCAGCCCTCGATCCACTCGCCGTACGGGGAGTCGTGCCCGTTCGCGCTGAGGTAGGCGTGCAGGGCGCGGATCCGGCCCATCGGGAAGCCGTGGTTGTAGTACAGCTTGGACGGCTGCCAGGGCTCGCCGGCCTCGGGGTACGCCTCGGGGTCGCCGGCCGCCTCGAAGGCCACCATCGTGATCTTGTGGGTCATGATGTGGTCGGGGTGCGGGTACCCGCCGTTCTCGTCGTACGTGGTGATCACGTGCGGGCGGAACTCGCGGATCAGCTTGACCAGGGCGCCCGCCGCGACCTCGACCTCCTCCAGGGCGAAGCAGCCCTCGGGCAGCGGGGGCAGCGGGTCCCCCTCCGGGAGGCCGGAGTCGACGTAGCCGAGCCACGCCTGCTGGACGCCGAGGATCTCCCGGGCGGCGTCCATCTCCTTGCGGCGGACCTCGTGGATGTTCTCCTCGACCCAGGCGTCGCCCTGGAGCTTGGGGTTGAGGATCGACCCCCGCTCCCCGCCGGTGCACGTGGCGACCAGGACCTCCACCCCCTGGTCGACGTACATCGCCATGGTGGCGGCGCCCTTGCTGGACTCGTCGTCCGGGTGCGCGTGCACCGCCATCAAACGCAACTGCTCGCTCAACGCCTGGTCCCCTTCAGGTACAGGTATGTCCGGTTCGTCGGGCCGGCTCCCCCGCCGCCTGTGGCGCGGACGTGCCCCTCCTATAGTGACGGACTGGAGGGCCCGTCCATTCCCACCGAAGGACGAACGCCCCTCCGCGAAAGGACCGAGCCCGCCATGGACCACAGCCCTACGCCCGAGACGCGGGTCGCGCCCCCGGCCGCGCCGCCGGCCGGCCGCTACAACCGCGCCGACGACCGGACGGCCGACCGCGGGCTGCGGGTGGCCGCGGTGGTGTGCGGGGTGCTGTTCCTCGGGCTGATCGCCTGGCTGGGCGGCTCGTACCTGCTGCGCGAGACCGAGCTGAACGGTACGGTGCCCACCTTCCAGGCGGTGTCGGACTCCGAGCTGCAGCTGCAGCTGTCGGTGCGCAAGAGCGACGGCACCTCCGGGGTGTGCACGGTCCGCTCGCAGGGGACGGACGGCTCGGTGGTCGGCCAGTCGGACTTCCGGGTCCCGGCGGCGGGCGGCAGCTACGACGAGGTGGTCACGCTGCGGACCACGGCCCGCGGCACCACCGCGGAGCTGCTCGGCTGCACCCCCGACAAGAAGTAACCCGTCACCGCTCCCGCTCGCTCACCCTTTCGGAGGGTGCTGACGCGCGGGAGGGCCCCGGCCCGCCCACGACCCTCCCGTCCGGGCCCGGAACTTGTTAGGCTCGTGATTTCGCCCCTTCCGCGCCGGCCGGCTCGGGAGCGGGCGTTGCTTTGCATCTGCCCAGAAAACATACCCACCGCCGCCGGACCGCCCCCGGGGCGGCACCAGCACCGACGAGGAGCACCCTGTGACCCAGACCAACGATGACGTGACCTGGCTCACTCAGGACCACTACAACAAGCTCAAGGCCGAGTTCGACCACCTGACCGGGCCCTGGCGCGTCGAGATCGCGAAGAAGATCGAGGCGGCGCGCGAGGAGGGTGACCTCAAGGAGAACGCGGGTTACCACGCGGCCAAGGACGAGCAGGGCAAGACCGAGGCGCGGATCCGCCAGCTGTCCCAGCTGCTGGAGCGGGCGAAGGTCGGCGAGGCCCCCGCGGACTCGGGCGTAGTGGCCCCGGGCATGCTGGTGAAGGTCGCCTTCGACGGCGACGAGGACGACACCATCGAGTTCCTGCTGGCCTCCCGCGAGGTCACCGACGGCGACATCGACGTGTACTCCCCGCAGTCGCCGCTGGGCCGGGCCATCACCGGCAAGTCGGTGGGCCAGGACGCCCAGTACGAGCAGCCGAACGGCAAGAAGGCGCGCGTGAAGATCGTCGACGCCAAGCCGTTCTCCGGCTGACCGCTGCGCGACGCACGACGACGGCCGCTCCCCCGGGTGGGGGGAGCGGCCGTCGCGCGCGCGGGGCGGGCCTCAGCCCGTCACGGGGCGGGCCTCAGCCGGCCGCGCGGCGGTACTTGCGCACCGCCAGCCAGGAGAAGAGCGCCATGATGACGATCGACCAGACCACCGAGACCAGCGCGGCGTGCTGCATCGGCCAGGAGTCCGGCACCGGGCCGAGCTGGTTGCCGAACAGGCTGCGGCAGGCCTGCACGGTGGCGGAGAACGGGTTCCAGTAGGCGATCGGCTGCAGCCAGCCGGGCATCGAGCTGACCGGCACGAAGGCGTTGGAGACGAAGGTCAGCGGGAACAGCCAGATCAGGCCGGCCGAGGTGGCCGCCTCGGGACTGCGCACCGACAGGCCGATCAGCGCGCCGATCCAGGAGAAGGCGTAGCCGAGCAGCAGCAGCAGGCCGAACGCGGCGAGCATGTCGAGCACGCCGTTGTGGATCCGCCAGCCGACCGCCAGCGCGACCAGCGCCAGCACCACCAGGATGAACGCGGTCTGCACCAGGTCGGCCAGGGTGCGGCCGGTGAGCACGGCGGCCCGGGACATCGGCAGCGAGCGGAACCGGTCGACCAGGCCCTTGGTCATGTCCTCCGCGATGCCGGCCGAGGCGCCGGCCACCGCGAAGGTGACGGTCTGGGCGAAGATGCCGGCCATCAGGTACTCGATGTACGTCTGGTGGCTGGGCTGGGCGCCGGGGATCGCGATCGCGCCGCCCATGACGTACGAGAACAGCAGCACGAACATGACCGGCTGCATGAGGCCGAACACGACGATCTCAGGAATTCGGGTCATCCGGCGCAGGTTGCGCTTGGCGACCACCCAGGAGTCGTGGGCGGTGGCGGCGACGCCGCGCCGCGGGGTGACGGGGGCGCCGCCGATCGCGCCCCGGGTGTCGGAGAGGGTCATCTCAGGCGTCCTTCCCCTTGCCGCGGCGGCCCCGGCCGGCGGTCGCGCCGCCGTCCTCGTCCTCGTCCGCGCCGCCCTCGGTGACGTGGCCGGTGAGCGAGAGGAAGACGTCGTCCAGGGTCGGGCGGCGCAGGCCGATGTCGTCGATCTCGATGGAGCGGGCGTCCAGTTCGCGGATGGCGTCGGCGAGCACCCGGGCGCCGCCGCTGACCGGGACGGTGATCCGGCGGGTGTTCTTCTCCACCGTCGGGTCGCCCTTGGCGTACGGGGTGAGCGCGGCGACCGCCTCCGGGACCAGGTCGGCGGCGCGGACCACCACCTCGATGCGCTCGCCGCCGATCTGGCGCTTGAGCTCGTCGGCGGTGCCGCGGGCGATCACCTTGCCGTGGTCGACCACCGCGATGTCGTGGGCGAGGCGGTCGGCCTCCTCCAGGTACTGGGTGGTGAGCAGCAGGGTGGTGCCCTGCTCGACCAGGGTCTCGATGACCTCCCACAGGGCGAGCCGGTTGCGCGGGTCGAGGCCGGTGGTGGGTTCGTCGAGGAACATCACCGGGGGCCGGACGACCAGCGCGGCGGCCAGGTCGAGGCGGCGGCGCATGCCGCCGGAGTAGGTCTTGGCGGTGCGGTCCATCGCCTCGGAGAGGTTGAACCACTCCAGCAGCTCCAGCGCCCGCCTCTTCGCGTCGCGGGCGCTCATCTGGTAGAGCTCGCCGACCATCTGGAGGTTCTCGCGGCCGGTGAGGTACTCGTCGACGGCGGCGTACTGACCGGACAGGCCGATCAGGCTGCGCACCTTGTTGGGATGCTTGAGGACGTCGACCCCGGCCACGGTGGCCCGTCCGGAGTCCGGTTGGAGCAGGGTGGTCAGGACGCGGACGGTGGTGGTCTTGCCCGCGCCGTTGGGGCCGAGCAGCCCGAGCACGGTGCCCTCGGGCACGTCCAGGCTCACGCCGTCCAGGGCGCGGACGTCACCGAAGGTCTTGACCAGGTTCTCGGCTTCGATGGCTGCCGCCATGGGCCTGCCTCATCTCCTGATGCGAGTCGGTTCTGTGGGGGAATCATCCGATTTGTTACCCGAGCCCGCCTGCGGCGAAGCTCGCGATACATCGCAAGATGCTGTCACTCGCGATATATCGCGTCAAGCCTCGCAGGTGAGCCCGGTCACAGCCTGGCAGCCACCACTGACAACCCGCGGCCCCGGCGGCCTCAGCGGCTGACCACGTACCCGGCCTCGCGCAGCTCCCCGATCACCACCGCGCAGTGCTCCGGGCCCTTGGTCTCCAGGTGCAGGTCCACCTCGACCTCGGTCAGGCCCAACTGCGGGTCGATCCGCACGTGCGCGACGTCCAGCACGTTGGCGTCCGCCCGGCCCAGCACGCCCAGCAGCTCGCCGAGCGAGCCCGGCCGGTCGAACAGCCGCACCCGCAGCGACAGGTAGCGGCCGGCCGCGGCCAGGCCGTGCCGCAGCACCCGCTGCATCAGCTGCGGGTCGATGTTGCCGCCGGAGAGCACCGCCACCACCGGCCCCTCGAACCGGCCCGGCTCCGAGAGCAGCGCGGCGATCGGCGCCGCACCGGCGGGCTCGACCACCAGCTTCAGCCGCTCCAGGCCGACCAGCAGCGAGCGGGAGAGCGCGTCCTCGGTGACCGTCACCACCCCGTCCGCGAGGGAGTTCACCACCTCGAACGGGATGTCGCCGGGGCGGCCGACCATGATGCCGTCCGCCATGGTGGCGTACCGCTCCAGCGAGACCGGCCGGCCCGCCGCCAGCGACAGCGGGTACGCGGCCGCCGCCGCGGCCTGCACCCCGACCACCCGGACGTCCGGGCGCAGCGCCTTGACCGCGATCGCCACGCCCGCCAGCAGCCCGCCGCCGCCGGTGCCGACCAGCACGGTGCGCACCTCGGGGCACTGCTCCAGCACCTCCAGGCCGACGGTGGCCTGACCGGTGATCACGTCCCAGTGGTCGAAGGGGTGGATGAACACCGCGCCGGTCGCCTCGGCGTACTCGCGGGCCGCCTGCAGCGCCTGGTCGACGTTGGCGCCGTGCAGCCGGACCTCGGCGCCGTACTCGCGGGTGGCGGCGACCTTCGGCAGCGGCGCGGCGAGCGGCATGAAGACGGTGGAGCGCACCCCCAGCAGCGCGGCGGCCAGCGCCACGCCCTGGGCGTGGTTGCCGGCGCTGGCGGCGACCACCCCGGCGGCCCGCTCGACCGGGGACAGCCCGGCGATCCGCACGTACGCGCCGCGCAGCTTGAACGAGCCGGTGCGCTGCAGGTTCTCGCACTTGAGGTGGACGGGGGTGCCGGCCACCCCGGAGAGGTGGCGGCTGGTCTGCATGGGGGTGACCCGGGCCACCCCGGCCAGCATCTTCTGCGCGCCCCGGACGTCGTCCACCGTGATCGGCCACCTGTGCATGGGGGTCAGCGTAGGACGCGCACTGTTCCGGTGTTCGCCCGGCGCGCGTACGCTGCTGGTCACGAGTCGCCCACACCACCCGTGAGCCGCGATGAGCCTGCCTGTGCCCGACCCCTCCCCCGATCCCGACCGCCCCGATCCGGACGGTCAACTCCCCTACCAGGTCGCGGTGTTCGCGCGGCGGATCAGTGTCGCCGGCGAGCTGGACCGGGCCGCGTTCCTGCTGCTGGAGCAGCTCGCCGCGACCGGGCCCGCCAATGTGAAGACGCTGGCGGCGGGGCTCGGGGTGGACTCCTCGACGGTGACCCGGCAGGCCGCGCCGCTGCTGCGGGAGCGGCTGGTGGCGCGGCTGCCGTACCCGGCGGACCGGCGGGCGGTGCGGCTGGCGCTGACGCCGCTGGGGGCCGGGCGGCTGGCCGAGGTGCGGGAGCGGCGGCGGGAGTTGATCGCCGAGCTGACCGCGGGCTGGACGCCCGGGGAGCGGGCGGTGTTCTGCGCGCTGCTGGCCCGGTTCAACGACGGCCTGCTGGACCGCCGTTGAACCGTCGCCCGGCCTGAGCGCCGGTCAGCCGAGCGCCTGCTCCAGGTCGGCCAGCAGGTCGGCGGCGGACTCGATGCCGACCGAGATCCGCACCAGGTCGGCGGGCACCTCCAGCGGGGAGCCGGCCGCGGAGGCGTGGGTCATCCGCCCGGGGTGCTCGATCAGCGACTCGACGCCGCCCAGCGACTCGCCCAGGGTGAAGAGCTGCGCCCGGTTGCAGACCTCGACGGCGGCCTGCTCGCCGCCCGCGACCCGGAACGACACCATGCCGCCGAACGCCTTCATCTGCTTGGCGGCGACGTCGTGCCCGGCGTGGGTGGGCAGTCCGGGGTAGAGCACCCGGGTCACCTTCGGGTGGCCGGCCAGCAGTTCGGCGACCTGCTCGGCGTTGGCCGAGTGCCGGTCCATCCGGACGCCGAGCGTCTTGATGCCGCGCAGCACCAGCCAGGCGTCGAACGGCCCGGCCACCGCGCCCATCGCGTTCTGGTGGTAGGCGACCTCCTCGGCCAGGCCGGCGTCGGCCACCACCAGGGCGCCGCCGACCACGTCGGAGTGCCCGCCCATGTACTTGGTGGTGGAGTGCACCACGACGTCCGCGCCGAACGCGATCGGCTGCTGCAGGTAGGGGCTGGCGAAGGTGTTGTCGACCACCAGCTTCGCCCCGGCGGCGTGCGCGATCTCGGCGACCGCGGCCAGGTCGGTGATGCCGAGCAGCGGGTTGGACGGGGTCTCCACCCACACCGCGCGGGTGGTCGGCCGGATCGCCTCGCGCACCTTCTCGGGGTGGTGGGTGTCGGCGACGGAGAACTCGACGCCCCAGCGGGTCAGCACCTTGGCGAACAGCCGGAAGGTGCCGCCGTACGCGTCGTTCGGGATGACGATGTGGTCGCCGGGCTTGAGCAGGGTGCGCAGCAGGGTGTCCTCGGCGGCCAGCCCGGAGGCGAAGGCGAGGCCGCGCGCGCCGCCCTCGATCGCGGCCAGGCACTCCTCCAGCGCGGTGCGGGTCGGGTTCGCGGAGCGGCTGTACTCGTAGCCCTCGCGCAGTCCGCCGACGCCGTCCTGCTTGTAGGTGGACACCTGGTAGATCGGCGTCACGACTGCCCCGGTCCGGGGGTCCGCTTCCTGGCCCGCGTGGATGGCGAGGGTCTCGAAGCCGTGGGAAAGCTGGTGCTCGGTCATGCCACCGAGCCTAGTGCGACCGGGTGTTCGCGGGGGTGTGCCGCGACGGGGTGTCAGGTTGCCGCAACGTCACCGCAAGGCCCCCGCAAGGCCCCCGCGAAGCCCTCGCGGAGTCACGGGTCGTACCGCTACGATCGCCCGGCCGTACACGTGATCGAAGCCGCTGGGGGCGTGGGATGTCGACCGAGCGCACCGGGCCGGACGCCCCGGTCCGGGCCCTGCCCGCCGTCGCGCTGCTGGCCCGGCCCGACGCCCCCGCCCCGCACCTTCGTCGGGCACCGCGCGGGCGCCGTGCTGGAGCTGCTGGAGCTCCGGGAGGCCGAGGAGCGGGCCCGGACGCAGGGGCCCCGGCCGCCGGGTGACCGTCCCGCGTCGCGCCCGCCCGGCCCGGTGCCGAGGATGGAGGGGTCAGCCGCGCCCCGTCGCCGAGCCCGGTGGCGGGGCGCGGGTCGTTCTCGGCCGGAGGTGAACGGTGATGGCCGGGTTGGTGCGGATGAGTCTGGACGAACCGGAGGAGGTCCGCCCGTTCGAGGGCGGCAAGGGGCAGCTGGCGCTGGTGAACCTGGCGGCCGGCGGCGTCGGCCGGGCGGTGTTCGAGCCGGGCTGGCGCTGGTCGGAGCACGTGAAGCCGATCGCCGGCACGGACAGCTGCCGGTCCTCGCACGCCGGGTACGTGATCTCCGGCCGGTTGCGGGTGGAGATGGACGACGGCGAGGCCGCGGAGTTCGGCGCGGGCGACTTCATGCTCTGCCCGCCCGGCCACGACGCCTGGGTGCTCGGTGACGTGCCCTGCGTGATGCTCGACTGGCAGGGCTACGCCGACTACGCGAAGCCGACCGGCTGAGCGCTCACCCCCGCCGGACCTCGTGCATGAAGCAGCCGAACTCGACCGCCCGCACGTGCAGCACGGCGGTGGCCGGGTCGGCCAGCAACTCGGCCGCGATCCGCGGGAGTTCGGCCGGTGCGCCGACCCGGCCGCCGAGGATCAGGCCGTCCGCCGAGTAGGCCCGCAGCACCCGCGGGCCGCCGTGGAAGCCCTCCGGCCAGCCGCCGGGGTGGCCCGCGCACGGCTCGGCGTGCACGAACACCGGTCCGGTCTCCAGGTAGGGGCCGGGGTCGCAGCCGGTCTCGGCGGCCCAGCGCAGCAGCGGCGCGTACGACAGCAGGACGACCCGGTCGCCGGGCCTGGCCCTGGTCAGGCAGCAGCGCAGCGGGTGGCCGCCGGGCCCGGCGTCGGTGGCCGCGCGGGCCCGTCCGGCGTCGTCGGTGCGGCGCAGTTCGGCGAGCACCGGGGCGGGCACGGCCCGGACGTCCAGGGCGGTGGTGGTGTCGGTGGTGTGCATGCCTCCAGCCTGTGCTCCGGCGGCGGCCCGGTCCGGCGGCTTCCGGACGTCGCGCTGCGCGGCGGCCGGGACGCGGCCCGGCCCGCCGCGGCGTGCTGCCGCGACGGGCCGTGCGCTGCCCGCTTCGCTCCTGACGGTGCGTCAGGTCAGCTCGGGGGCCATCTCCTTGATGTCGTCGAACCCGAAGCCGGCGCGGTTCAGCGCCTCGGCGGTGTCCCGGTCGATGCCGAGCGCCTCCAGCTGGGCGTACTCGGACGCGCTGAGCGGGGCGCCGGAGGGGAAGTCGTAGTCGGTGTCGATGTCGGTGCCGAAGTCGTCCTCCCCGTAGGATCCGCCGTCCTCCATCGAGGTCAGCAGCTCCTTGAACTTGCCGACGTCGAACGCGGTGGCGCCGGACGGGGCCTCGATCGGGGTGTCCGCGGCGGAGATGCCGAGCCGCAGCGGCAGGTGCGTCGACCAGTCGGTCTTGTCCCCGAACTGGGCGAGGTCGAGGGTGATCGCCGAGGCCCGGCCGTTCACGATCCGCACGTCGGCGGCGAGCCTGCGGTCCGGCACCCCGCTGAAGCCGTCGAACTTCTTCTCGGACGGGAACGCGGGGGCGCCGGGGATCTCCTTGGCGGCGTCGGCGAGCGACCCGTAGACGCTGTCGAGCAGGCCGCGCGCGGGCGCGGACACCCGGATCACGTCGGCGTCGCCGGACTTGCCGAGGTCCGTCACCGAGACGTTGTCGGAGAGCGCGCTCTTCATCGAGTCGCAGAAGTGCTTGAGCACGGACGGGTCGACGCCGGGCGCGGCGCCCGGGTCGGCGCCGCCGTCGTGCTCCGCCCCGGCGCCCGGCATGCCCTCGGCGATCTGCTTGAACGCGTCGGCGTCCGCCGAGACCCACTTGCCGTCGATCAGGTCCTTGAGCGGGGCGGCCTCGGGCGGCAGTTCGTCGAGGTTCCGGTCGAGCTCGGAGGCGTCCTCGCCGGCGAGTTCGGCGATGGCGCGGACGTCCGCCTTGACGTACGCCGTGTCGTCGACGAGCCGGAGGTCGAGGTAGGTCTTGCCGTCCTTCTTGCCGTTCAGCGCGTAGGCGATCGAGAGGCCCTCGGTGTCGGCGCCGGTGGTGGCGGCGGCACCGGAGCAGCCGCCCTTGAAGAGCTCGGTCTCCTTGAGCGGCTTGTCGTAGCTCACCGAGACGGAGAGCTTCAGGTCGGCGAGCAGGTCGGCTTCCTGCCGCTCGATCGGCGAGTCGGTCGCCTCGCCGAACGCGACCAGCTGGTCGGCGGCGGCGTCGAAGGAGAGGTCGAAGGAGAGCGTCCGGGCGTCGCCGAGCTTCTCGAACGAACTGCTCAGCTTCTCACCGGTGTTGATCTGCTTGACGGTGCTGCAGGCGACAAGGCCGCCACCGAGGAGGGCGGCTCCGGTGGTGACGGCTATGCCGGCGCGGACGGTGCGGCGGCGGGTGTCGGTGTTGATGGCTTGCTCCTGCTACTGGAGACGGTTCGGGCCCGGTCGGCCCTGCCGCGGAGGCAAGCTCAGCACGATGACGCGTCCCCCCGCACGCGAATATTTTTACCATTCGTATAGGACGTTCTCATGAACTGCCCAGCTCCGTGTGCCAACCGTGACCCGGCCGGCCGGAATCCTCAGACCGCGCTGCCCGCGACCCAGTCCGCCCAGGTCATGTTCCAGCCGTTCAGGCCGTTGGCGGGGCTCACCGTGCGGTCGCCGGAGTTGACCACCTCGACCACGTCGCCGACCATCGAGCTCGCGTAGAACTTCGCCGCGTCGGTGCTCGGGTCGTTGCCGCCCTGGACGTCCTGCAGCGCGATGCAGCCGTGGCTGGTGTTGTCGTTGCCGAACTGCGAGGCGGGCGACCAGTAGTTGCCGTGGATGAAGGTGCCCGAGGTGGTGAGCCGCTGGGCGTGCGGCACGTCCGGGATGTCGTACTCGCTGCCCAGGCCCACCGTGCTGGAGTTCATCCGGGTCTGCTGGTACTTCTCCGAGATCACCAACTTGCCGCCCCAGGTGCGGTGTTCGGGGGCGCCGCCGATCACCGGGTAGGTGGCGGTGACCTGGCCGTCGGTGCGGACGGTGAGGGTGTCGGCCGTCAGGTCGGCGGTGGAGACCTGGCTGCGGCCGACGGTGAAGGTGATGTCCTTGGACTGCGTCCCGTACACGCCCTTGGCCCCGGCCACGTCCTTGAGCCGCAGCTTCAGGGTGACCCTGGTGCCCTTCGCCCAGTAGTCCTGCGGGCGGAAGTCGAGCCGGGTGGAGTCGAACCAGTGGCCGACGATCTCCACCGGCGGGTCGGCGACCACGGTGATCGCCTGCTGGACGGCCTTCCGGTCGGTGATCGCCTTGTTGAAGTTGATCGACACCGGCATGCCGACGCCGACGGTGGTGCCGTCCTCGGGGGTGAAGTAGCCGACGAAGGTGTTGGCCGGGGAGGCGGTGGAGAAGCTCGCGTTGGCGTCGGCCGGGCGCTGGTCGCCGTCCACGGCGGAGGCCGCGACGGTGTACCGGCTGCCGCTGGAGAGCTTGGCGGTGGAGGTCCAGCTCGCCTTGTCCGCCGCGAGCCGCCCCGCTATCGCCTTCCCGGTGCCGTCCGTCACGGTCACCGAGGTCAGGGTGCCGTTCAGCACGGTGACGGTGACCGGCTCGGTGAACGGCGCGGCGGTGGTGCCGTCGGCGGGCTTGACGGTGATCTGCGCGACGGACGCCTTGGGACTGGTGGACGCGCTGCTCGACGCCCCGCCCTCCGCCGGGGCCGAGCCGGCGGCACCGGAGGCCCCGGAGCCGCCGGACTTGTCCCCGCCGCCCGAACAGGCCGCGACCAGCAGCACGGGAGCGCCCAGCAGTCCGGAGAGCACCCCGCGCCGGCTCCAGTTGCCGCCGCGCGGCCGGTCCTGCTTGTCCGCTGCGGTCACGTCCACGCTCCTCGGTCCCAAGATCACTCATTTATGTGCAGATCGTACGAGAGTACCCAAGCAGGCCGCAGAACGGACAAAAGCCCGGTCCGGGGTTACCGGACCGGGCTCTCGCACGGGGTGGAACGGGGCGGGACGGGGCGCCTACTGGACCTCGTACTCGTCCCAGCTCTCGTCGTCGGGGTCGTAGTCGGTGCTGGCGGACTCCCAGGTCGCGGAGGCGAGCTCGACGCCGGGGATGTCGCCGAGCAGGGCGACCGGGTCCACGAAGTGGGCGAGCGAACCGGTCGGGTCCACCTCGATCGCCTCAACGGCCTGGGCCCGCTCGTCGTCCTCCAGGTACTCGTCGTCGGCGACCTGGGTGAGCGCGGCGGCCTTGAGGGCGCCCTCGTCGGTGATCTCGGCGATCAGCTCGATGGTGAGGCGAACGTAGCGCGGTGCGTCCTGCTCGGGCAGGTCGGTGCTGGTCATACCGGCGAGCCTAGGGCCTCGCCCACCCTTCCGGCGTATCACCCCCACCGGAACGCGCCGCCCGCGACGTCCGGGCACGAGGGAGGGCCGGCCCGGGCGAACCCGGACCGGCCCTGCCTCCTCCGCTCGGACTCCCCCACCCGGGAGCTCGCGGAGCCGCGCCTCGCGGCGCGATCTCTGCCGCGGGAGCCGCCGCACCCTGCAGGACAGGGGCGGGACGACGGCGCCTCCCACGGGCGGACACGGTGGGCCGGGTCAGGACCGGCCGGTTGTGTCCTCGGTGACCCCGGAGGCCGGGGAGCCGCTCCCTTCCTCCTTCGTCACCGCTTGCGGCTTCTTGCCGTGCTTCAAAGATGCCCTGGCCGTGTTAACCGGGTGATGCGCGGTTGTGACGTCCGGGTACCAACCGTTCCGGGCCCCGCGCCTTCACCCGGACGGCGGACGTCCGCCCCCCCCCCCCGACGCGGGGTCAGTGCCCGGCCCGGGCGGTCAGGAAGGCCAGCAGGTCCTGCCGGGTCACGATGCCCTGCGGCTTGCCCTCGACCAGCACCACCACCGCGTCGGCCTTCTCCAGCACCGCCATCAGGTTGGTCACCGACTCGCCGGAGCCGACCACCGGCAGCGGCTTCGACATCACCCCGTCGAGGGTGTCGGTCAGCTGGATCCGCCCGCTGAACAGGCCCTCCAGCAGCTCGCGCTCGACCACCGAGCCGACCACCTCGCCGGCCATGACGTCCGGGTGCCCGGCGCCCGCGGAGACCACCGGCATCTGCGAGACGCCGAAGTCCCGCAGCACCCGGACCGCCTCGGCGACCGTCTCGCCCGGGTGCATGTGCACGAACTGCGGGATGCCCTCGTGCTCGATCGCGTCCTTGCGGGCCAGCACCTCGCCGATGTGCGCCTCGTCGGTGGCCGTCGGCAGGAAGCCGTAGTCGGCCATCCAGTCGTCGTTGAAGATCTTCGACAGGTAGCCGCGGCCGCCGTCCGGCAGCAGCACCACCACCACGTCGTCCGGCCCCAGCTCGCGGGCCACCTCCAGCGCCGCCACCACGGCCATCCCGCAGGAGCCGCCCACCAGCAGGCCCTCCTCCTTGGCGAGGCGGCGGGTCATCTGGAACGAGTCCTTGTCGGAGACCGCGACGATCCGGTCCGCGACGCCGCGGTCGTACGCGGTCGGCCAGAAGTCCTCGCCGACGCCCTCCACCAGGTACGGCCGCCCGGTCCCGCCCGAGTACACCGAGCCCTCCGGGTCCGCCCCGATCACCTGCACCTTCCCGCCGGAGACCTCCTTCAGGTAGTTGCCGGTGCCGGAGATCGTCCCGCCGGTGCCGACGCCCGCCACGAAGTGGGTGATCCGCCCCTCGGTCTGCTCCCACAGCTCCGGGCCGGTGGAGTGGTAGTGCGAGGCCGGGTTCTCCGGGTTGGAGTACTGGTCCGGCTTCCACGCGTTCGGGGTCTCCCGGACCAGCCGGTCCGAGACGTTGTAGTACGAGTCCGGGTGCTCGGGCGCGACCGCGGTCGGACAGACCACGACCTCCGCGCCGTACGCCCGCAGGGTGTTGATCTTGTCGGTGGACACCTTGTCCGGGCAGACGAAGATGCACCGGTAGCCCTTCTGCTGGGCCACGATCGCCAGCCCCACCCCGGTGTTCCCGCTGGTGGGCTCGACGATGGTGCCGCCGGGCTTGAGCGCGCCGGAAGCCTCCGCCGCCTCGATCATCCGCATCGCGATCCGGTCCTTCACCGAACCGCCCGGATTGAAGTACTCGACCTTCGCCAGCACGGTGGCGCTGATCCCCTCGGCGACCTTGTTGAGCCTCACCAACGGGGTGTCGCCGACCAGCTCGATGATCGAATTGTGGTACCGCACGGGGGTCCTCCCGGTCGATGGCATCACTGTTCTTCCGAAACCCCCAGCCTAGGGCCCACCCCGCGCCCCCCGACCCCCATCACACCCACGCGCCCCCACCCCGCCCGCCACCCCCGTGCGGCACCCGAGCGCTCCCACCCCGGCGGGCCGGTACGGCCGCAGGTCGGCCACCCCACCCACTCCCCCTCCCCAGCCCGCCGCAGGCGCCTACCCCCCTCCGCCCCCACCCGCCACCCCCGTGCGGCGCCCGGGTGGTTCTGCCCCGGTGGGCCGGTACGCCGAGGTGGCCGGGGGGTACCAGTGGGGTACCGGTGTGCGGAGTGGAGAGGGGGTTGCCGATGTCCGGCTCGCAGGCGTCGAGGGCCCGGGTGGCGCGGCGGATCGCCACCGCGGCGGCGTACGGGGGTGGTGGGCTGGGGTTGCTGGGGGTGGGTCTGGCCGGGGTGCTGTTGACCGAGAGCCGGCTGGCGGTCCGGGCGATCGGCATCCTGGACGGCGATCCGCCGCGCGCGGACGGCGTGTACGGCGAGGGTTTCGCCGATCCGTCCGACGCGCGGGAGCCGCTGGTGCTGGCGTTCCTGGGCGATTCGACCGCGGCGGGGCTGGGCGTGCAGCGGGCGCAGGAGACGCCGGGCGCGCTGCTGGCCTCGGGGCTGGCTTCGGTCGCGGAGCGCCGGGTGCGGTTGGCGAACGTGGCGAAGTCGGGGGCGCGCTCGTCCGATCTGGCCCGGCAGTTGGAGTTGGCGCTGCCGCACCGGCCGGACGTCGCGGTGGTGATGATCGGTGCGAACGACGTGACCCGGCACGCCCCGGCGGCCCGCAGCGTGCGCGAACTGGGCGAGGCGGTGGGCGCGTTGGTCTCGGCGGGTTGTCACGTGGTGGTAGGCACCTGCCCGGACCTGGGCACCATCAAGCCGGTCCGGCCGCCGTTGCGCTGGGTGGCGCGGCGGCTGAGCCGGCAGCTCGCGGCGGCGCAGACCATCGCGGTGGTGGAGGCGGGCGGGCGGACGGTCTCGCTGGGTTCGCTGCTGGGCCCGGAGTTCGCGTCCCGGCCGGAGCTGTTCGCCGCGGACCGCTACCACCCGTCCGCGCAGGGCTACGCGACGGCGTCGATGGCGCTGCTGCCCTCGTTGTGCGCGGAGCTGGGGCTGTGGCCGCAGGAGTCGGCGGCGGGCGGCGTGGTGGAGCCGCAGGCGGTGCTGCCGGTGGCGGTGGCGGCCGCGGCGGCGGCGGGGCGTTCGGGCACCGAGGTGACGGCGGCCGGTCCGGCGAACGGCACCTGGCGGTGGGCGACGCTCAAGCAGCGCTTCCGGCTGGCCCTGCCGCGCGGGGAGGACGCGGAGCCGGCCGGGGAGGGCGCGGCGCCGGCCGTCCTGGAGGGCGGGGACGGGCGGCGGGCGATCACGTCGGCGAACTCACATCCGGAGGCGGATGACGCCGGAGCTACCAAACGGTAACTTTCCCGGGAGATCCACCGGATCGCGTCCCGAGGTCACTCAGCGAGGAGTCCGCCATGCCCGAAGCCGTCATCGTCAGCGCCGCCCGTTCGCCGATCGGCCGGGCGTTCAAGGGCTCGCTGAAGGACGTCCGCCCGGACGACCTGACCGCGCAGGTGATCGGTGCGGCGCTGGCGAAGGTCCCGCAGCTGGACCCGCGGCAGATCGACGACCTGATGCTGGGCTGCGGCCTGCCGGGCGGCGAGCAGGGCCACAACCTGGCCCGGATCGTGGCCGTCCAGATGGGCATGGACTACCTGCCGGGCGCGACGATCACCCGCTACTGCTCCTCGTCGCTGCAGACGACCCGGATGGCGCTGCACGCGATCAAGGCCGGCGAGGGCGACGTCTTCATCTCGGCGGGCGTCGAGACCGTCTCCCGCTCGGTCAACGGCACCTCGGACGGCATGCCGGGCACCACCAACCCGCTGTTCGACGAGGCGCAGGCGCGCACCAAGCACCGGGCGGAGACCGGCGGCGGGGAGTGGCACGACCCGCGCGAGGACGGCCTGCTGCCGGACGCGTACATCGCGATGGGGCAGACCGCGGAGAACCTGGCCGCGCTGAAGGGGATCACCCGGGCCGAGCAGGACGAGTTCGGCGTGCGTTCGCAGAACCTGGCGGAGGCGGCGATCGCGGCGGGCTTCTGGCAGCGCGAGATCACCCCGGTGACGCTGCCGGACGGCACGGTGGTGAGCGCGGACGACGGCCCGCGCGCGGGCGTGACGCTGGAGGGCGTCTCCGGGCTGCGGCCGGTGTTCCGCCCGGACGGTACCGTTACGGCCGGTAACTGCTGCCCGCTGAACGACGGCGCGGCCGCGCTGGTGGTCATGTCGGACACCAGGGCGCGCGAGCTGGGCATCACGCCGCTGGCCCGGGTGGTGTCCACCGGCGTCTCCGCGCTGTCCCCGGAGATCATGGGGTACGGCCCGGTGGAGGCGTCGAAGCAGGCGCTGCGGCGGGCGGGCCTGTCGATCGGGGACATCGACCTGGTGGAGATCAACGAGGCGTTCGCGGCCCAGGTCATCCCGTCCTACCGGGACTTGGGCGTGGACCTGGACCGGCTGAACGTGAACGGCGGCGCGATCGCGGTCGGCCACCCGTTCGGCATGACCGGCGCCCGGATCACCACCACCCTGATCAACTCCCTCCAGTGGCACGACAAGCAGTTCGGCCTGGAGACCATGTGCGTGGGCGGCGGGCAGGGCATGGCGATGGTGATCGAGCGCCTGAGCTGACCACTGTGACGGGCGTCTCACCCATCCGGAGTGACGCTGCGTAATTGAGGGCCGGATCACACCTCGGGTGCGATCCGGCCCGTTTTTCATCGCTCCGCGACCGAATGTTCGACGCACCGGATTGGATCAACTCCGCAGCGTAGAAAGGTATTACCTAACAATTTGAGGACAAGTAGGAAAGTCACAGACAAATCCGACATGAGCCACTGCAGTAACGGCCGCCGATACGGCAGTGTGGAGGCGTAACCCCGTTCCGCTCCTCGTTGGGAGTACGTTCCGTGAGCGCCGTCTTCCTCTCCCTGCTGCTGGTACTGATCGCCCTGACCTCCGCCGTCCTGCTCCACCTCCGTACGCTGGCAAGGAAGTTGGACGCCAGGCCGACGACCCCGCAGGTGGACGAGGCGCTGATACGCCGCGCCGTCACCGAGGCGCTGGCCGCCGACCGGGAGCGGGAGATCACCGAGGCCCGGGCGTTCTGGGCCGAGCAGGAGGCGCGCGCCGCCGAGGACGCCCCGCTGTTCGACACCCCGTTCACCACCATCGGCGAGGACTGGCCGATCTTCTTCCCGCGCCCGACCGGCCCGCAGGACGCCGCCGACAACAACGGCGTGATGGACCCGGAGTTCGGCGAGGCGCTGCGCCACGCGCTGGAGGACCTGATCAAGGACGCCCCGGCGGACGGCACCCCGGCCGGGGGCGCCCGGGCCGCGCACCCCGCGCAGGGGCACCCCGCGCAGGGCGGCGGCCTGCCCGCCCCCGGCGACAACGGCGACGTGCGGGCCCGCCGGGAGGCCGACCTGCTGGCCACCGGTCTGGAGGCCGGGCTGCTGGACGCCGAGGCCGAGCCCGCGACCGCGCCCGACCCGCGCCGGCACCCCTCGCACCCCGACTTCGTGCCCAGCCCGACCCCGTCCCGCGAGTGGACCGACGACCGGCTGGCCGCGCTCGCCGAGGAGCGGATCGGACTGACCGACGTCCGCCCCGGCCCGCTGGGCACCCTGGACGTGTACGCCTTCGCCGACGGCACCACGCTGTGCGTCGCCCCCGGCGACCGGGAGGCCGCGTACCGGCTGATCGACGCCGTCCGGGCCGGCGAGGACGTCCGGCTGCTCGGCGGGTCCCGGTTCTCCGGCTCGTACTCGCTGACCTTCTCCACCGACGACGAGACGGTCTACGTGCTCGCCGACCGGGTGGTCGCCTCGATCTGACCGCCCGCCCGACCGCGCCCGCGCCGACGGGGCGCCGAGACCACCCGGCAAGGGGTTGCCCGGACCGGCTCGGCGCCCCGTCGGCGCGTCCGGCTCCGGTGCGCGCGCCCGGCGGGCCGGCCGGTCAGGCGGTCAGCCGGTCAGGCGGTCAGCCGGTCGGTGCGCTCGACGTCGTCCAGCGCGGCGGCCAGCGCCTCCGGGTGCCCGTCCGCCGCGGCCAGCGCCAGGTCGTGCCCGGTGACGGCCAGTTGGTCCCCCACCGCGAACGCCCCGCAGTCCGGCACCTCCAGCGCGGGCAGCCCCTCCAGCGCCCGGCCCGAGTCGGCCAGCCGGCGGGCCAGTTCGAGCACGGCGGCGGCCCGGGACGGATGCCCGGGGACGGCGGCCAGCAGGCGGCTCTGCGGCATCGCCCGGAAGCGGTCGGCGAGCCGGTCGACGGCTTCGGTCAGCCGCGCTGCGGCGGCGGGGAGCTGCTCGGACATGCCCCGAGCCTAGGGCCTCGCCGCGCCGGTGCCGGTGCCGGTTGCCGCACGAGAAGCGGGGGGGGCCCCGGGGACAGGGGGGAAGGGGGCGCCCCCCCCCCCGGGGGAGGGGGGCGGCGGGGGGGGGGGAGGGGGGCCGCGCACGCT
>NZ_JBSGET010000129.1:0-24874 GCF_053603035.1 Kitasatospora sp. NPDC004272
AAGACCATCGTCGCCGTCAACAAGGACCCCGAAGCCCCCATCTTCGAACTCGTCGACTACGGCGTCGTCGGAGACCTCTTCAACGTCCTGCCCCAGCTCACCGGCGAGGTGAAGGCCCGCAAGGGCTGATCGGCCCGCAACGGCGGACGGCGCGGCTCCCGGGGTCTCCGGGGGCCGCGCCGTCGTGTTGCCGTGCGGTCGTGCCGTGGGCGGGTGGCGCGGTCAGCGGCCCGCGAGGGCGTGCACGAAGCGGGTGCCGTCGACGGTGCCGAGCCCGGAGGCCAGGTCGTAGCCCTTGGCGGCCGGGTAACCGGTCACCGCGTCCCAGGAGTTGTCGCCCGCGGTGACGTCGGTGATGCCGCTGACCTGCTGCGGCAGCAGGGCGAGCGCGTACAGCCGGGGGTTGAGCTGGCCGAGGCGGTGGCCCGCCAGCTGGTTCGCCAGGGCGACGACGCCGGAGAAGATCGGCGTGGCCTCGCTGGTGCCGCCGACCAGGTGCCAGCCGACCCGGGTCGGGTCGTAGGACTCGTACGTCCAGGCGGCGCCGTCCACGGCCGCGCTCATCGAGATGTCCGGCGTGCCGCGGTGGTCGCCGGTCACGTTCGCCACGGCGGCCTGGTACCAGGGGCGTTCGAAGACGCCGGAGACGCCGCCGCCCGCCGCGCCGTAGTCGTCGTGCCAGACCCGGTCGGGCGCGGTGCGGTTGCCGTCGTCGTCGAGGGTCAGCTGGGTGCCGCCGACCGAGGTGACCAGCGGGTCCGCCGACGGCCAGGAGTTGACCCTGTACGGGTACAGGTCGCTGCCGTTCTCCGTCGCGTCGGTCGCGCCGTTGTCACCGGAGGCGGCCAGCACGGTGACGTTCTGGGCGGCGGCGAACTTGAAGGCGTACCGCAACTTCTCGATCGACTTGAAGTCGCCCTTGTCGTAGCCCGGGAAGGTGTTCTCGGTCGCGCCGAAGCTCTGCGAGATCACGTCCACGTCGTGCGACTTGATGACGGCCTTCTCGGCGTCCATCATCTCGGGCAGGCCGGTGACGCCCTCGGTCTCCGCGACGCCGGTCTCCACCAGCACGATGTGCGCGTCGGGGGCGATCGCGTGCGCGTACTCGACGTCCAGGGTGGTCTCGCCGGCCCAGCCGGTGTGGTCCGCGTCGGTCGGGTCGAACACCGGGACGTTGCCCCACTTGACCACCTCGACCCGGGTGTCCGGGATGCCCCACTGCCGGTCGAAGGTCTCCAGGTCGTGCTGGATCGTCGGCGAGCCGAAGGAGTCCACGATCACGATGGTGCGGCCCTTGCCCGTCACGCCCTGCTGGTAGAGCGGGTCCAGGTGGTAGGCGGTGCGGTACTGCAGCGGCGAGTAGCAGTGGATGCCGATCTGCGCGACGCAGTCCGAGGTGGATATCGGCGCCACCCGGCCGACCGCGTCGATCTGCCCGGCCGAGGCGGGGCGCAGCTCGAAGACCGCGGGGAGGCGGGCGGCGGACCGGGCGGTGGCCGTCGCCCCGGTCAGGGCGGTGGCCCCGACGGCGAGCAGCGCGGCGGCCCGCAGCGCGGTGGAGCGTCGGGTGCCCGCGGTGGCGGGGTGCATACCCAAGGAGGACTCCTCGAAGAGACGGTTCCCCGGCCTGGTCCGGTCGGGGCGCCCCCATCACATCGGCAGCCGCCGGGCCCTTCCATAGTCCGAGACGGCTGTGGCCATGGCCCCGACAGGCCACCGGGTTCGGTAAAGGGAACGGCGGGGTTCGGTAACGTCCCAGCTCCGGGGCGCGGGCGGGGCGCCGGCACGGCGGGGGCGACCCGTGGGCGGGGCGCTGCTGCGCGCGGCCGGGCCGGACTCGTAGAGTCGGGCGGCATGGGACTGCTGACAGCACTCGACGGCGGGTACGGCGACCGGGCGGACGCGATCACGGTGGACGGGACGGCGCTGTCCCTGGAGCAACTGCTGGGCGCGGCCGGGGCGGTGGCCGAACGCGCCGCCGGGGCGCCCGGCCTGGCGGTGCTGGCCCGGCCGACCGCCGAGACGGTCGCCGCCGTGGTCGGCGGCCTGCTGGCCGGCGTGCCGGTGGTGCCGCTGCCGCCCGACTCCGGGCCGGTCGAGCGCGCGCACATCCTGCGCGACAGCGGCGCCGCGCTGCTCGCCGGAACCGGACTGCCCGAGGACACCGAAGGGCTGACGGCCCTCCCGGTCGACCTGGCGGACCGTCCGTCCGGCGGCTGGCGGCCCGCCGCCGAGGACGGCGACCGGACCGCGTTCGTGCTGTACACCTCCGGCACCACCGGCGCCCCCAAGGGCGCGCTGATCCCGCACCGGGCTGTCGCCGCCGGGCTCGACGGCCTCGCCGACGCCTGGCGCTGGGACGCCGGGGACACCCTCGTGCACGGCCTGCCGCTGTTCCACGTGCACGGCCTGGTGCTCGGCGTGCTCGGCGCGCTGCGCACCGGCAGCCGACTCGTCCACACCGGCCGGCCCACCCCCGCCGGGTACGCGGCCGCCCGCGGCAGCCTGTACTTCGGCGTCCCCACCGTGTGGTCGCGGATCGCCGCCGACCCCGCCGCCGCCCGCGAGCTCGCCGCCGCCCGGCTGCTGGTCTCCGGCAGCGCCCCGCTGCCCGTGCCGGTCTTCGAACGGCTGCGGGAACTCACCGGACAGGCCCCCGCCGAGCGGTACGGCATGACCGAGACGCTGATCACCGTCGCCACCCGGGCCGACGGCGAACGCCGCCCCGGCGCGGTCGGCGTGCCGCTGCCCGGCGTGCGCACCCGGCTGGCCGGGGAGGACGGGCGGCCGGTGCCCGCCGACGGCGAGGGCGTCGGCGAACTCCAGCTCCAGGGGCCGACGCTGTTCGACGGCTACCTCGGCCGGCCCGAGGCCACCGCCGCGTCCTGGACCGCCGACGGCTGGTTCCGCACCGGGGACGTCGCCGTGATCGAACCCGACGGCTTCCACCGGATCGTCGGCCGCGCCTCCGTCGACCTGATCAAGAGCGGCGGGTACCGGATCGGCGCCGGCGAGGTCGAGGCCGCGCTGCGCGACCACCCCGGCGTGGCTGACGCCGCCGTGGTCGGCGCCCCCGACCCCGACCTCGGACAGGCCGTGGTCGCCTACGTGGTGGCGGCCGACGGCGGCGGCGTCGGGGAACGCGAACTGGTCGACTTCGTGGCGGGCCGGCTCTCCGTCCACAAGCGCCCCCGGCGGGTGGTGCTGGTCGACGACCTGCCGCGCAACGCGATGGGCAAGGTGCTCAAGAAACGGCTGCTGGAGGGCGACGGGTAACCCGTCCCGCCGCCCGTCCGCCGCCCGTCCGCCGTCCGTCCCGCCGTCCGTTCGTCCCCGGACCCGTCCTCCGTTCCGTCACCCGGCGCGCGCCCCCCCGCGCACGAACCCGCCCCTCGGCGCTCCCTTTCAGGAGGCCGGGGAGTGGGTACCACTGGAGAGGCGCGGGGGCCGGTGCCCCGCGCTGCCCGGCTGCGCGGCCGGGCCGCCGAGGAGGGGCAGGGATGCTTGTGATCGTCTGGGTCAATGGGGCCTTCGGAGCGGGCAAGACGAGCGCCTGCCGGGAGTTGCTCCGCCTGCTGCCGGGAAGCGTGCTGTTCGACCCGGAGACCCTGGAGCCGGTCCTGCGGGCCGCCCGCCCGGGCCGCGAGGACACCGACCCGTGGGAGTCGCCCGCCTGGCGGCGGCTGACCGCCGAGAGCGCCGCCGCGCTCGCCGCCGAGGCCGACGGGCCGGTCCTCGTCCCCGCCACACTGCTGCGCCAGGAACACCGCGACGAGGTCTTCGGCCTGCTCGCCGGCCGCGGCATCCCCGTCCACCACGTCGTCCTCGACCCCGTCGAGACCATCCTGCGGGCCCGGATCGCCACCCGCGAGGACGTCCCCGGCGACCCGGAGGCCACCGCGAGGCTGCGCCGGCGCGCCCGCGAGGCGCTGCCCGCCTACCTCACCGCCCGCGGCTGGCTGGCCGGGGACGCCCGGATGGTCGACAACGGCGTCCTGACCCCCCGGCAGAGCGCCGAACGGATCGCCGAACTGGTGCGCGGCGGCGGCGCCCGCTGCCCGATCGTGCGCAGCGAGGGCGGCGACGGGGACACCGTCGCCGCCGCGGTGCTGCTCTTCGACGACCGGGACCGGGTCCTGCTGGTCGACCCCGCCTACAAGCCGCACTGGGAGTTCCCCGGCGGCGTCGTCGAGAGCGGCGAACCGCCCACCGCGGCGGGCGTCCGCGAGGTCGCCGAGGAACTCGGCCTGCGGCTGCGGCCGGAGGAACTGCGACTGCTCGCCGTCGACTGGGAACCCGGCGCGGGCCGCGGCCGCGGCGGCCTGCGACTGGTCTACGACGGCGGACGGCTCGGCCCCTCCCAGGTGCTGCGGCTGCGACTGCCCGCCGGGGAACTGCGCGACTGGCACTTCGCCACCCTCCGGGAGGCCGCCGAGATGCTGCCCGCCGCCCGGATGCGACGGCTGACCGCCGCGCTGGAGGCCCGGGCGGTCGGCGAACTGCGCTACCTGGAGGGCGGGCGGCCCGCCGCGACGGGGGTGGCGCCCGCGCGATGAGAGCCCCTGCCGGGGGCTCGGCAGAGTGCGCGCCTCCAGGGGTCCGCCAGGAACGGCGAGAGCACCGCCAGGGGCTCGGGGAACGGCGAGGCCGTGGCTGCTGCGGGTTCACTGCCGTTGCGTGCGTCTGCTTTCGGTTCTGTTCACTGCACGCAGCAGCACGGACACTTCGATGGGCTCCGGCCGTCAGCAGCATCGACCCGCCGTTCCCCGGGCCCCTGTCGGGGCCCATGCGCAGCATCGACCCGCCGTTCCCCGGGCCCCTGACGGGGCTGATGCTCAGCACGGACCTGCCGTTCCCCGGGTCCCTGTCGGGGTTCCTCAGGGGTAGCGGGCAGGATGGGGGGATGCCGTTCACCCTCAGTCATGCTGCCGCCGTCCTGCCCGGGTTGCGGGCCGCGCGGCGGCGCGGGGCCCTGGTCGCCGCCGGGTTGGTCGCCGGTGCGATGGCGCCCGACGTGCCGTTCTTCGCCGAGTCCCTCGTCCGGGGGGCGTACCGGCACGGCGGGTTGACACACCGGTGGTGGGCCGCGCCGACCGTCGACGTGGTGATCGGGGCCGGGCTGGTCGCCGGGTGGTACGGGGTGTGGCGCGAGCCGCTGCGGGCGGCGGTGCCCGGGCGGTGGAACGGCGCGCTGCCCGCCGGGCGGCCGACGGCCGGTGAACTCCCCTGGGCCGCCGGGGCGCTGGCCGTCGGTGCCACCACCCACCTGGTCTGGGACTCCTTCACCCACCACGGCCGGGCCGGGGTCCGCGCGCTGCCGGTCCTGGAACGGCGGGTCGGCGGTGTCCCGCTGCACGGCGTCCTGCAGTACGGGACCTCGCTGGCGGGGCTGGCCGTGCTCGCCCGGTACGCCGGGCCGTGGCGGGAGACCCGGAGGGGCACGGCCGCGCTGCTGGCCGCGGCAGCGCTGGCCGGGGCGGCGGAGCGGGTGCGGCGCCGCGAGCGCGGGTTCGTCGACGAGGCGTGCTTCGGCGCGGGCGCGGGGCTGGCGGTGGGGGCGGCGCTGCTCGGCAGTGCGCGCATCCAGGGGCTCGGGGAACGGCGGGCCCGGGGCTGCTGACGGTGCACTGCCGGAGCGCGCGTCTGCTTCCGGTTCTGTTCACTGCACGCAGCAGCGCGGACCCGCCGTTCCCCGGGCCCCTGTCGGGGCTCCCTGTCGAGCCCCTGACGGTGGATGCCCGTCCGGTCAGAGGTAGCCGTTGGTGGCGAGGTGGGCGCCGATGGCGCGGTAGGTGGCGGGGTCCTCGGGGGTGAGGGCGGCGAGGCCGTCGACGTAGCGGTTGTACATGCAGAAGGCGGCGGCGATCAGGACGGTGTCGTGCACGGTCTCGTCGTCGGCGCCGGCGGCCTTCGCGGCGGCGATGTCGGCGGGGGTGACGGACAGTCCGCTGTCGGCGACCTTGGCGGCGAGTTGGAGGAGGGCGCGCATCAGGTCGGTGACGGGGGCGGTGGCGAGGTCGTCCTGGACGGCTTCGACGAGGGCGAAGTCGCCGTCGAGGCGGTGGGCGGCGGTCGCGCCGTGCGCGCCGGCGCAGTAGCGGGTGCGGTTGAGGGAGGAGACGTAGGCGGCGATGAGTTCGCGTTCGCCGACGCCCAGCGGGGAGTCGCCGCGCAGCAGTTGTTCGGCGAGTTCGCTCAGGCGCAGGCCGGAGGCGGGTTTGGCGGCGAGCAGGCCCCGGATGCCGGGGTCGTCGTTGGGGAGCGCGATGTGGGGCATGGGGGCCACTGAAGCGGTTCGGGGCGGCCTTGGCAAGGGCTTGACCTGGGAAGGCGACGCCGGGGCCGGAGGGGCGGGGGAGGGCCGCGGCGGGGGACGGGCAGATTAGGATGGGCGACCGTGACTGACACCGGTAGCACTCAGGACCAGGCCCTCGCCGACGACGCCGGTGACGGGGCGTCGGAGGGGTTCGCGGGCACCGACCCGCAGGACGTGCAGGACGACGGGACGGCGGCGCGGCTCGACGGCGTGTGGGACGTCGTGGTGGTCGGGGCGGGCCCGGCGGGTTCCTCGGCGGCGTACGCGGCGGCCCGCAGCGGCCGGCGGGTGCTGCTGCTCGACAAGGCCGAGCACCCCCGGTACAAGACCTGCGGCGGCGGCATCATCGGCCCGTCCCGGGACTCGCTGCCGGAGGACTTCAAACTGCCGCTGCAGGACCGCATCTCGGCGGTGACCTTCGCGCTGAACGGCCGGTGGACGCGGACCCGGCGCTCGAAGCGGATGCTGTTCGGCGTGGTCAACCGGGACGAGTTCGACCTGCGCCTGGTGCAGGCCGCCGAGCAGGCCGGGGCGGTGCTGGTGACCGGGGTGACCGCGACCGGTGTCGAGCAGCGGGGCGGCGACAGCCGCACGGTGTTCGTGACGCTGGCGGGCGGCCGGAAGGTGGAGGCGCGGGCGGTGGTCGGCGCGGACGGCTCGGCCAGCCGGATCGGTCGGTACGTCGGCGTCAGCTTCGACCAGATCGACCTGGGCCTGGAGGCGGAGATCCCCGTCCCCGAGTCGGTGTCGCGGGCCTGGGCGGGCCGGATCCACCTGGACTGGGGGCCGCTGCCGGGCAGTTACGGCTGGGTGTTCCCGAAGACCGACTCGGGGACGCTGACCGTCGGCGTGATCTCGGCGCGCGGCGAGGGCGAGCGGACCAAGGAGTACCTGGCGGCGTACGTCCGGCGGCTGGGCCTGTCCGGGTTCGAACCGCTGGTGGAGTCCGGGCACCTGACCCGCTGCCGGGCCGAGGACTCGCCGCTGTCGCGCGGCCGGGTGCTGGTCGCGGGCGACGCGGCGGGCCTGCTGGAGCCGTGGACCCGGGAGGGCATCTCGTACGCGCTGCGCTCGGGCCGGCTGGCCGGCGAGTGGGCGGTGCAGGTGGCCGAGGCGTCCGGCGCGGCGGACGTGCGGCGGCAGGCGCTGAACTACGCGTTCGCGATCAAGGCCGGGCTGGGGGTGGAGATGCGGGCCGGGAAGGTCATGCTGGCCTCGTTCGAGAAGCGCCCGTACCTGTTCCACCTGGCGGTGTCGGTGATCAACCCGGCGTGGCGGGCGTTCGCCCGGACCACCCAGGGGCACACCACCTTCGCGCAGTTGATGCGGGACCACCGGGCGGCGCGCAAGCTGGCCGCGGTCGCCGGGCGCCAGTAGCGGGTGCGGGCCCGCCCGGGAGGGGGTTCCCTCCCGGGCGGGTGGTGCGGACGGGCGCGGGGGTTGGGATTCGGGGGGGCCGCCCCGCGCCCGCGTCCCGGGGTTACTTCAGGCCGGCGTCCAGGGCGTTCATCAGGGTGCCGGACGGGGTGTCGCCGGACATCTCCCAGACCATCGCGCCGAGCAGGTTCTTGGACTTGAGCCAGGCGGTCTTCTGGCCGATCGACCAGGTGTCGTCGAAGGTCCACCACTGGCCGCCGTTGCCGGTGTAGCCGTAGGTGGAGACCGAGACCGGGTCGTGGTAGACGGTCAGGTTGGGCACCGAGGTGATCAGGTTGTTGTAGCCGCGGGTGCCGGCCTCCTCGGCGAACTGGCCGGGTGCGGCGCCGCCCGCGGCCTGCCAGGCGCCGTGCGCGCCGCCGTCGGTGACGTTCTGCCAGCCGCGGCCGTAGAACGGGAAGCCGATGGTGAGCTTGCGCGGGTTGACGCCCGCCGCCAGGTAGGTGTTGACGGCGCTCTCGACCGAGAAGTGGAAGTTGTACGGGTCGTTGGGGTCGGCGTACAGGTTGGCCTGCTGGCCGGTCTTGTTCGGCTCCCACGAGTTGTCGCTGCCGGAGCCGTGGAAGTCGTAGCCCTGGACGTTGGCGATGTCGAGGGACTGGAAGATCTGCGCGAGGTCCCAGCCCTGGCCGATCTTGGCCGGGTCGGCGGGGGTGAAGGCGGTGAGCAGCTTGTGCGAGCCGCCGAGGGCGTCGAGCTGGCGGCGGAACTCGGCCAGCAGCAGGGTCAGGTTCTGCTTGTCGTTGGGCGAGTAGTGGTTGCCGGGGTGGCCGTCCGGGGAGCCGGGCCACTCCCAGTCGATGTCGATGCCGTCGAAGATGCCGGCGCCGGTGCCGGGGCCGCCCGCGCCGTTGTAGGCGGGCAGGTTGCCCTTGATCCAGATGTCGATGCAGGAGGAGACCAGCTTCTTGCGGGAGGCGTCGGTGGCGGCCGCGTCCGAGAAGAACTTGGAGTACGTCCAGCCGCCGAGCGAGACCACGACCTTCAGGTTCGGGTACTTCGCCTTGAGCTTCTTGAGCTGGTTGAAGTTGCCGCGCAGGGTCGACCAGCCGTCGTCGGCGACGCCGTCCACGGACTGGGCGGCGCTCATCGGGCGGGCGTAGTCGGCGTCGGCGTCACCGGCGCCGGTGCCCTGCTCCGGGTCCTCCGGGTCGGCGGTGGTGCCCTTGGTGACGCCGGCCATGCAGGTCAGGTTGGTCGGGTCGATGTTCTCGAAGGCGTAGTTGATGACGTCGAGCTTGGCGGCGCTGCCCGAGGTGTCGAGGTTCTTGACGAAGTACTGGCGGCCGTAGATGCCCCACTGGACGAAGTAGCCGACCCGGGAGTACTTGCCGGGCCCGGCGAGGTCGCCGGTGGAGACGTTCAGGGTGGTGGAGGCGGGGGAGTTGTTGTCGGCGGCGTCCCGGGCCCGCACGGTGAAGGAGTACGGGGTGGCGGGGGAGAGCTGGCCGACGGTGGCGGTGGTGGCGGTGACGGTCTGCACCAGGTTGCCGCCCCGGTAGACGTCGTACGCGGCGACCCGCTTGTTGTCGGTGGCCGCGTCCCAGGCCAGCGAGACGCTGGTGCTGGTGACGCCGGTGGAGCGCAGGTTGCCGGGCGCGGTGGGCGGCACGGTGTCGCTGGCCGGGTCGACGGTGGCGGCGCTCAGCACCGGGCTGACCGGGCCGGTGTTGCCGCGGGTGTCCTTGGCCCGGACGGTCAGGCCGTAGGTGGTGGCCGGGGTCAGGCCGGTCAGCGTGGTGGAGGTGCCGGTGGCCGAGCCGAGCACCACCGAGCCGTTCAGCACGTCGTACGAGGCGACCGGAAAGTCGCCCTTGGACGCGGCCGGCCAGCTCAGCGAGAGGCTGTGCGCGGTGGCGTCGACCAGGGTCGGGGCGCCCGGCGCGGTCGGCGGGACGTCCGGGGTGCCGTCGCACTTGTCGCCGTTGACGCGGCAGTTGAGCGGGGCGGTGATCGGGCCGTTGCCGATGAACCAGAAGCTGTACGGCTCGGTCGAGCCGTTCGCCGGGACGGTCGCGTTGTAGTACGCGTTGGTGGCGACCACGTGGCTGCCGGTGGTGGTGGAGGTGCCGTTGTAGGTGCCGGTCATCGTGACGCCCGCGGGCAGGTCGAACTCCAGCGTCCAGCCGCTGACGGCGGTCGCGTTGGGGTTCTTCACGATGAAGGTGCCCTTCCACCAGGACCCGTAGTTGTCGCTGGTGAAGGTGGCGGTCAGTTTGGCCGCGGCGTTCGCGGGCGTGGCGGCGAGCAGGGCTAGCGGCAGTGCGAGCGCGGCGAGCAGGGCCAGCAGTCGGGCCCTGAGCCATTGCCTGGAGCGGACGTGCATCGGTACTCCCTGTCTGGTGTGGGGGATTCCGTACAGGGGTGCCGGGAGCGGCACTCAGGAGGGTAAGTGGACTGGACCAACTCGTCAACAGGTCTATACCGGAGGGAGGTTGACGGGGCGTCGGCTCCATGATCCACCGCTGTCGGTGGCGGCTGGCAGGATCACCGGCATGGGACTGGACCTGATGGTGGGCGCGCTGATCGGCGCCGACGAGGAGACCGCCGAGTGGTTCCGCGCGGAGTGCGCGGAGATCACCCGGGTGCTGACCGCGGAGGGGCTGCCCGGCTGGCGGGAGCCGGAGGACGGACCGCGCTTCGGCGACCGGCTCTGGGGCTACTCGGGCCTGCACACGCTGCGCCGGCTCGCCGCGCACCTGGCCGCGCACGGGCGGCTGCCCGAACCGCTGGCGGCGGGGGAGCGGGCCACCGACGACCCGGTGCTGCGGGCGGCCTACGAGGAGATCCCCGACGAGCGGCCCGGCCCGTTCGACCACCTGCTCCACCACTCGGACTGCGAGGGCTACTACGTGCCGGTGGACTTCGCCCCCGTCCTGGCCGACCTGGAGCTCTCCGGCGGCCTGCTCGGCTCCTCGGTGCGGCTGCTCGCCGAACTCGACGAGCTGGCCCGGGCCCTGGGCCTGCCCGACGACCTCGACCCGGACTCCGCGGAGGTCGCCGACGCGGCCGAGGACCCGGACCCGGCGGCCGGGGACTGGCGGCGCTACGGCACCGAGGCGTTCATCTGCCTGCAACTGCGGCTGGCGGCGCGCCACTCGGTGGAGACGGGGGCGGTGCTGGCCTTCTGCTGAGACATCCAGGGGTTCGGGGAACGGCGAGGCCCAGGCTGCTGGCGGTTCACTGCCGCCCAGTGCGTGGGCTTCGGGTTCTGTGCACGGCACGCAGCAGCACGGACCTTCGACGGGCTCCGGCCGTCAGCAGCACGGACCCGCCGTTCCCCGGGCCCCTGGTGGGGTTCCTCACGGGCCCAGGAGGCGGTCGGCGAGCGGGCTGCGGGCGTAGAGCACCAGGCGGCCGTGGCGGGCCCGGGTGACCAGGCGGGTGGCGTGCAGGACGGCCAGGTGCTGGCTGACGGCGCCGGGGGTGACGCCCAGGCGGCGGGCCAGTTCGGTGGTGGCGGCGGGTTCCTGGAGCAGGGCCAGCAGGCGGGCCTTGGGGGCGCCGAGCAGTTGCTCCAGGGCCTGCGGGGCGGGCGGCGGGTCGGGCGGGCCGGCCAGGTTGCCCTGGCCGCGGGAGAGGTAGGTGATGGACGGGGTGAGGTCCGGGCCGATCGCGGTGAGCGCGCCGCGGGCGAAGCAGGTCGGCAGCAGGGCCAGGCCGCGCCGGTCGACGGGGACGTCCAGGTCGCCGTCGCCCCAGTCCCGGTCGATGGTCAGCACGCCGTCCGCCCAGTGCAGGCGGTGGTCGAGGTCGGCGAACAGCCCGGCGGCGCCGCGTTCGGCCAGCATCCGGGAGCGGTGCACGATGTCGGCGTGCAGCACCGAGCGGGCCTGCGGCCACCAGCCGGGTTCCAGGACGTGCGTCCAGTACGCCTGGAGGGCGTCGGCGACCTCGGCGATCAGCGCGGCCGGGCGGCGGGCGCCGTCGGCGAGCAGCGGCGGCAGGGCCCGGTCGTGCGGGAGGAAGGCCAGGGCCAGTTCGTCGGCCAGCCGGGCCGGGTCGAAGGCCCGGACGACGGCCAGTTCGGCCCGGAACTCGGGGAACGGGACGGTCGGGCGGGGGGTCAGGAAGTCCGGCACGTACTTGTTGCTCGCCACCAGGGCGCGCAGCAGCGGGGCCTGCGGCAGCGCCTCGAAGGCCGGGCGCATCGCCTCGAACGCGGCGCCGTGCGGGTACTGGCCGGGGTGGGTCCACATCCGCAGGCTGAGCACCGCCTCCTGGAGCGGCGAGCAGGCGAAGTAGGTGGCGGCCAGGTCGGCCAGGCCCAGCCGGAACCGCAGTACCACGACGCCCTCCAGGCGGTCCGCCCTGCGGCGGGGATTGAGGCCGGGGCTAAATCAATACTACGGGCGCTCCGTATCCGGTCTGATCGGGGCATGACCGCCACTGACACCGCGGCCGATCCGGCCGCGCCGCTCCCCCCTGCCCGCCACCGGTTCGCCCGGCTGCTCCCCGAGGACCCGGTGCTGCGCCGGCTGTCCGCGATCACGCTGGTCAACACCGTCGGCAACGGCCTGGGCATGACGCTCGGAGTGGTCTACTTCACCCGGGTGATGGGCTTCGGCGTCGGCGCGGTCGGCCTGGTGCTGACCCTCGCCGGGGCGTGCGGGGTGGCGGCGGGCGTTCCGGCCGGGCGGCTGTCGGACCGGTACGGGCCCAGGCCGGTGCTGGTCGTGCTGCTGGCGGCGCAGGCGGTGTGCGCGGCGGCGTACGTGCTGGTGGACCGGCTCGCGGTGTTCGCGGCGCTGGCCTGCCTGGTGGCGGTCGCCGACCGGGGCGGCTCGGCGGTGCGCGGCGCGCTGTTCGCCGAGGTGCTGCCGGTGGACGGGCGGGTGGCGGGCCGGGCCTACCTGCGCTCGGTGACCAACACCGGCCTCGCGGTGGGCACCCTGGGGGCCGCGGCCGTCCTGCAACTGGACACCCGGGGCGCCTACTTGACGGCGCTGCTGGCCGACGCGGCCTCGTTCGGGGTGATCGCGGTGCTGTACCTGCTGCTGGTGCCGTCCACGCCGCGCACCCCCGAGCAGGCGGCGCGCTCCGCCGGCGGCCCGAACCCGGCGCTGCGCGACCGGACCTTCCTCGCGCTGACCGGCCTGAACGCGGTGATCAGCCTGCAGTTCGTGATGATCGAGGTGGGGCTGCCGCTGTGGGTGGTGCGCGACACCGACGCGCCGCGCTGGATGGTGGCGGGCGGGCTGCTGGTGAACACCGCGCTGGTGATCGCGCTCCAGGTGCGGGCCACCCGGGGAACCGAGCGGCCGCGGGCCGCGGCCCTGGTGTTCCGCCGCGGGGCGCTGCTGGTGGCCGCGTCCTGCCTGCTGGTGGGCCTGGCCGCCGGGCTGCCGGGCTGGGCGGCGGCGCTGCTGGTGGCGGGCGGGGTGGCCTGCCAGGCGCTGGGCGAGGTGTACAGCCAGGCGGGCGCCTGGGCGCTCAGCTACGACCTGGCGAAGGAGGACGCGCACGGCTCCTACCAGGGCGTGTTCAACACCGGCATGTCGGGCGGGCTGATGCTCGGCCCGGTGCTGATGACCTCGGTGGTGGTCGCGCACGGCCTGCTCGGCTGGGCGCTGCTGGCCGTGCTGTTCGCCGCCGCGGGCTGGGGGATGACGGCGCTGGTGCGGCGCTGAGGAGCGGGAACGGGCCCCGGCCGGCACCAGGTCGGCCGGGGCCCGTCGTCCTTCAGCGGGTCAGCAGCTCAGGTTCGAGCCGGTGGGGACGCCGAGGATCGAGGTGAAGCTGGTGTAGGCGTTGACCCGGCTCTGCACCTGGGCGGGGTTGCCGCCGTTGCACTCCAGCGAGCCGTTGATGGAGCGGATGGTCTCGCCGAAGCCGTTGCCGTTGACCATGGCGTTGTGCGCGGTCATGGTGCCCGGGCCGTTCTGGGTCATCCAGTACCAGATGCCGGTCTTCCAGGCGACGGCCGCGTCGGTCTGCACCAGGTTCGGGTTGTTCAGCAGGTCGATGCCGAGCGCGTCGCCGGCGGCCTTGTAGTTGAAGTTCCAGCTGAGCTGGATCGGGCCGCGGCCGTAGTACGCGGACTGCCCGGCCGGGCAGCCGTAGGACTGCGAGGTGTCGCAGTAGTGCGGGTAGTTGGCGGTGTTCTGCTCGACCACGTACACCAGGCCGCCGGTCTCGTGGTTGATGTTGGCCAGGAACGCCGCCGCCTCCTGCTTCTTCACGGTGTCCGAGCCGGTGTTGGCGAACGCCGGGTAGGCCTTCAGCGCCGCGACCAGGCCGGAGTAGGTGTAGAAGGAGTTCCGGTTCGGGAACATCTGGTTGAACTGGGCCTCGGAGACCACGAAGCCGCCCGGGTTGGGGGTGGTCGAGGCCGAGGTGGACGGGCCCGGGCTCGGGGTGCCGTCGGTGGTGCAGGTGGTGGGGCTCCAGTACCAGGTGGACACCGTCGGGTCGTAGCCCGGGTTGTCGTGGGTGGCGACGTAGAACTTCCCGTTGGGCGCGTACTTCACCGTGGTGCCGGTGGTGTACTGCGTGCCGGCCACCCAGATCGGCAGGTTGCAGTCCTGCAGGGTGGGGGTCGGGCTGGGGGTCGGGCTCTTGGTGGCCGGGCTGGAGTTGGTGGGGCTGGTGCCGCCACCGGAGCCGCAGGCGCCCTGGTCGGCCCAGACGCCGGAGCCGCCGGTGCTCGGGGTCTCGCCCTGGGTCCACCACTTGGCGTTCCAGTTGTGCCCGTTGTACGAGGCGGAGGTGCCGCCGGTGTACACCTGCGACGCCGCGTACGGGGCCGCGCAGGCGGTGGCCGCGGTCGAGGTGGTGGGCACCATGACGGCCAGGCCGGTCGCGGCCAGCGCGCCGGTGAGCAGCGCGGCGACCTTGCCGCGGCGGGAGCCGGCGCGGTGCGCCGGCCGGTGGGTGGTGCGGGTGTGGGACATTCGGCCACTCCTTGTGGGGGAACGAGCGGTGTAGCCAGCACTCAAGCGACCTGGTCCGTTAACTGTCAATAGGTCTAGACCTTAAGGGAGTTGAGGACGTGTACGGAGCGCCGTGCGGTGCGGTGCGGGCGCGGTGCGGGCGCCGTGCGGGCGCGGTGGCGGCACGGCGCGGGGAAGATCGGGTACTGGTCAGTAGCGCCACCGTGTGCCAGGGTGCAGGCGAAGCCCCGTCCGACCCACCCTCAGCCGGAAGGCAGGCCAGGCCAGATGACCCCCGCCGCGCCGTACGTCCGCAGCACCACCGACGAATCCGTCGCCACCCTGGTGCTCGACTCCCCGCACAACCGCAACGCCCTCTCCACCCGGCTGATGGCCGAACTCACCGCGCACCTCGCCGACGCCGCCGCCGACCCCGGGGTGCGGGCCGTCGTCCTCGGCCACACCGGCCGGGTCTTCTGCGCCGGCGCCGACCTCTCCGAGGCCACCGGCGACGACCCCACCGCCGCCCCGCGCGGCCTGGTCGCCCTGCAGCGCGCGATCGTCGACTGCCCCAAGCCCGTCGTCGCCCTGGTCGACGGCCACGTCCGGGCCGGCGGGCTCGGCCTGGTCGGCGCCTGCGACCTCGCCGTCGCCGGACCCGACGCGACCTTCGCCTTCACCGAGTCCCGGCTCGGCCTCGCCCCCGCCGTCATCTCGCTGCCGCTGCGCCCCAAGCTCGACCCGCGCGCCGCCGCCCGCTACTACCTCACCGGCGAGACCTTCGACTCCGCCGAGGCCGCCCGGATCGGCCTGGTCACCGAGGCCGCCGACGACTCCGCCGCCGCGCTGCGCACCGTCCTGGACGCCGTCCGGCTCTGCTCGCCGCAGGGCCTGGCCGAGTCCAAGCTGCTGGCCAACGCGGCCGTCCGGGAGTCCTTCGAACGGCACGGCGAGGAGCTGGTCGCGCTGTCGGCCAAGCTGTTCACCTCCGAGGAGGCGCAGGAGGGCATGCGGGCCTTCCTGGCCAAGCGGCCCGCGCCCTGGGCGCGCTGACCTGCCCCGAGGCCGCTCCCGGGCCCGCTCCCGAGCCCGCTCCCGAACCGGAAGTTACCGGCCGGTGTGAGTTTGGTCCCGTTGCGGGCCGCCGGACCGCACCGGCCGCTACGGTGAGCCCATGTCGATCGCCCGCAGACTGCTCGGACCCGTCCGCGAGCGCGCGCGCCGGACCGCCGGGCGCGCCGTGCACCGCGGCTGGCGCTGGGTCCAGGACGCCGGGGCGGTCAGCAACCGCAACCCCGGCCCGTACCGGTTCGGGGAGCTCGGCGACGGCACTAAGCTCGCCTTCCCGCTCGGCACCGTCTTCAACGAGCGTTGGATCACCATCGGCCCGTTCTCCATCATCGGCGAACGCGTCACCCTCTCGGCCGGCTTCCTGCCCGGGCTCGACCTCGGCCCCGAACCGATCGTCCGGATCGGCGGCGGCTGCGTCATCGGCCGCGGCAGCCACATCGTCGGACACCAGCGGATCGAGCTCGGCGACGACGTGTGGACCGGCCCCGACGTCTACATCACCGACCAGGCCCACGAGTACCGCGACACCGGACTGCCGATCGGCAAGCAGTGGCCCCGCAACGAGCCCGTCTCGATCGGCGCCGGCTCCTGGATCGGCACCGGCGCGGTGATCCTGCCCGGCGCCCGGATCGGCCGCAACGTGGTGGTCGCCGCCAACTCCGTGGTGGCCGGTGAGGTCCCCGACTACGCCGTGGTGGCCGGCGCCCCCGCCCGCCAGATCCGCGGCTGGAGCCCCGAGGACGGCTGGCAGCCCCCCATCCGCCACGACCCGCCCCGCCCCGTCCCCGACGGCGTCACCGCCGAACAGCTCCGCGCCCTGGTCGGCTGGGACCTCCGCCTCCCCGGCGAGAGCGAGCCGCCCCCCGCGCCGTAGCCCGGTCGGCGCCCCGCGCCGCGGCCCTGTCGGCGCCGCCTGCGATCATCCCGGCGTACCCGGACGGCGAGGGAGCGGCGACGGTGGAACGGCTGGAAGAGCTGGAACGGGACCTGCGGGCGGTCGTCGCCCGGCTGGCGCGCAGCGTGCCAGCGGGGTGGACGGAACTGCGCCTGGAGGCGGTCGACAGCCCCGACGGGCCCGGCACCTACGGCGAGTGGACGCTGGCGGACGGCAGTCGGCACGGCCTCCGGACCGAACCGGCGGACCTCGACGCCCTCGCGGCGACGATCGCCGCCGAACGCGGCTGGCCGCGCGCCCGGCTCCACCTGGAGCACGACCCGGCCGGGCCGTACACCCTCACCGCGACGCCGGAACCGCCCGCCACCCGGGGCCGCCTGCTGCTCCTCGACCCCGGGTACGCTCACCCCGCACCCGGCCGGGACCAGCCCGGCTCCGTGCTGCCACCCGCCGGGGACCCGGCGCGGGCCGTCGCGCTGCTGGCCGAGTACCGGCGGCGGGTCACCGAACTCACCGGCCACGAAAAGCCGTTGGGCCCACCCCTGACACCCGGGCAGATCGAGGAGGCCGAACGCCGACTCGGCCACCGGCTGCCCGACGACCTGCGGGCGCTCTACCGGGTCGCGAACGGCTGCGACGTCATGGCGGACGGGCTGTGGCTCGGCTACCTGCGCTGGCTGCCGCTCGACGAGGTGGTTCGGGCCCACGCCGACTGGGCGAAGTACCCGCACCGGCCCGAACTCGACCGGCCGACCGACGTCCGCGTCATGGAGGAAACCGGGCCGCCCGACACCGTCCGCCGCTGCCTGAACCACCCCGGCTGGATCCCGTTCGCCACCGCCGACGACGGCAACCACCACGCGGTCGACCTCGCCCCGGCCGAGCACGGCCGCCCCGGCCAGGTCATCGAGAGCGGCCGGGACTTCCACGACGGCCCGCTGTACGTCGCCGACTCCGTCACCTCGCTGCTGGCCGCCTGGATCGACCTGCTCGACCGGGGCGCCTACGAGATCGAGGACGCCCCCGAGGACGGCGAGGAGATCGACCCCGCCCACCCGCCGTACCTGGACTTCACCGAACTGGTCCGCCCGCCGCGGATCGAGTCGTCCGCCCTCGGCCCCGACCTGCCCGCCGTCGTCGCACCCACCCTGCAGCGGGTGACCGTCAACGGCGAGGCCGGCGCGGGCCCCCTCGACCTGGCGCCGCTGGCCGCCGCGCCCGGCCTGCGGGTGCTCGGGGTCCGCCACCGCACCGTCGCCGGTCTGGCGGTGCTGCGTCCGCTGCCGGTGGAGTTCCTGCGGGTCGGGTTGGACGGTGCGGGGCTGGCGCCGCTGGCCGGGCACCCGCACCTCGGTGCGCTCGACCTGGCCTGCGACACCCCGTTGGACCTGGCGCCGTTGCGGACGCTGCCCGCGCTGTGGTGGCTGGACCTGTCGGGCTGCGCGGTGCTGCGGGACCTGGGCGTACTGCGGGAGTTGGCCGGATTGCGGTACCTGGCGCTGACGGAGGCGCAGTGGGCGCTGCTGCTGGAGCAGGACGCGCTGCCGCCGGGCCTGGTGGCGGCGCGCTCGGTCGGGGTGCGGGCCTCGGAGGAGTGGGCGGCGCGGATCGGGCACCCGGCGGGGGAGTCGTACCAGGTGGAAGGGATTCTGGCGGAAGGGGGTTGACGGGCCGTCGGCTGTGACAGCTGGGCGGACGGCAGTTGACGGTCCGTCGCTGCACCGGCTGGGCGGATTGCGGGGGTTCGCCGGAAGTCGCGCGGGGTGCAACGACTGTCACAGCTGCGCAACGGGGGAAACCGGGCGGGGCGGACCGGCGTGGTGGGGGGTGTCGGGTCGGGCAGGAGGTCCGTCCGATGGATCTTGGAAGTGAAGGTCGGGCCGCGGGGGCGCTGACGAAAACACGGCCGGATCCGCGCTGTCCGCACTAGTTCCGGGGGGATTCGCACCATGCGTCTCAACCGTCTCACCGTGGCCGCCGTCCTGGCCGCCGCCGCCCTCGCCCTGACCGCCTGCGAGCCGGACGGCGCCGGGTCCGACGCGGCCGCGCCGGCCGCCACCACCGCGCCGACCGGTTCGGCCACCGCACCGGCCCCGGCCGCCACCGCGCGGCCGACCGCGAGCCCGAAGCAGACCGCGAGCCCGGGAAAGTCCACCGCCGCGGCCACCGGGAAGGGCACCGCGCCGGCCGCTGACTGCACCGCGAACGCGGCCGGCCGGACGGTGCTGGAGGCCACCGAGAACGCGTACGCCGTGCACGTCTGGATGCGCGCCAGGTCGACCGGGTTCGTCTGCGGTCCCGACGTGCCGAACGACGGCTACTGGGAGCCCCGGGGCGAGGCCCGGGTCTACGAGTTCGACAACGACGTGAAGACCACGCTGCTGGACGGGGACCTGAAGTCCGAGGGCGTCGACCTGACCACCTTCATGAAGGTGCAGGAGGCCTGCCTGAAGAACGTCGAGCCGGCCGCGCCGCACCGCTGCTTCGGCAACCAGTACGAGGTGGAGCTCGACGCCCGGGGCAAGGTGACCCTGATCGGCCAGCTGTACCAGCCGTGACGAGCTGCCGTCCGTGAGAGCGGACGGCGAGGCGGCGGCCTGGGCGCGTGGGGGCGTCCGGGCCGCCGCCGTGGTGCTTCCGGCGGGCGGGGCGGTCAGGCCGCGCGGTGGCGGCGGACGGTGAGGGCGAGCACTCCGGCCAGGGCCGAGCTGGCGGCGACGGTCAGCAGGGCGGCGGGCAGCGAGAGCGCGTCGGCCAGGAAGCCGATCACCGGGGGGCCGATCAGCATGCCCGCGTAGCCGAGGGTGGAGGCGGTGGCCACGCCCTGCGGCCCGGCGGTCGCCCCGGCCTGGGCGATGGCCAGCGGGAAGACGTTGGCCAGGCCGAGGCCGACCAGGACGAAGCCGGCCAGCACCACCGGGACGGACGGGGCCAGCGCGGCGGTCGTCATGCCCGCGCAGGCGGTCAGGCCGCCGAGCAGCATCACCCTGGTCTGGCCCAGCCGCTCGGCGAGCCAGGTGCCGGAGAGCCGGCCCGCGGTCATCGCGAAGGCGAAGGAGGCGTACCCGGTGGCGGCCAGCGCGCCGCTCGCGTGCACGTCGTCGGTCAGGTGCAGGGTGGCCCAGTCCGCGAGGGCGCCCTCGCCGTACGCGGTGCACAGGGCGGTCAGGCCGAGCAGGACGACCAGCAGCCGGGCGTGCCGGGACGGGCGGGCGGCGGCGGTGGTCTCGGTGGCGGCGGGGGCGGTGGTGCTCGGCCGGGGGAGGGCCGCCGGGGCGCGCAGCAGGGCGGTGCCGGCCAGCACCGTCACGGCCAGGCCGAGCGCGGTGGCCGAGGCCAGCGCCCAGGAGGCGCTGATCCGGCCCGCCAGCAGGCCGCCGAGCGCGGCGCCGAGCAGGCCGCCGAGGCTGTAGCCCGCGTGGAAGCTGGGCATGACGGGTCGGCGGAGTTCGGCGACCAGGTCGACCGCGGCGCTGTTCATCGCCACGTTGGCCGCGCCGTAGCCCGCGCCGAACAGCAGCAGCACCGCGCCGAGCGCGAGCACCGAGTGGGTGTGCGCGGGCAGCGCCACGGCCAGCGAGAACACGGCGACCGAGGCGACGGTGACCGGGCGCGAGCCGTAGCGCAGGCACAGCCGCCCGATCAGGGCCATGGTGGCGACCGCGCCGGCCGAGATGCACAGCAGGGCCAGGCCCAGCGCGCTGTGCGAGGCGGAGACCTGGGCGCGGACGTCCGGGATCCGGACCACCCAGGACGCGAACAGGAAGCCGTCGACGGTGAAGAAGGCGGTGAGGGCGAGGCGTGCCGCCGACCAGGAGGAGCTGCGGCCGGACGGGGTCTTCGAAGGGGCAGCGGAGAGGAGGGAGGAGCGGGCTTCTGTTTTGTTCAGTAGCGGCACAAAGTCAGAATAGGGGAGTGCCGCACACACCTACAAGCCCGAATTCGGGTCAGACTCCGGGCCAGACTCCGCGTCCGCAGCCGGGGGCGTCCAAGCGGGCCGCGCCCGACCGCGGCCGCACCCTGCTCGGACCGGCCCTGCGCCTGATCCACACCGGACAGGCCCCCACCCGCTCCGCCCTCACCGGTGCCCTCGACGTCACCCGCGCCACCGCGGGCGCCGTCACCGGCGAACTGGAGGCGCTCGGCCTGATCACCGTCGACTCCCGCCCCGCCGGCGGCGGCCGCGGCCGCCCCTCGCACCGGCTCGCCCTCACCGACCCCGGCCCCGCCGTCCTCGCCGCCCAACTGCACGCCGACGGCGTCTCCGCCGCGCTGGCCGGACTCGGCGGCCGCCTCCACGACCCCGTCCACCTGCCGCTGCCCGCCGACACCTCGCCCGCCGCGCTGCTCGCCGCCGTCGCCGAGACCGGCGCCCGGCTCGCCCGCGACAGCCGCCGCCGGATCCTCGGCTCCGCGCTCGCCCTGCCCAACCCCGTCACCGAACCCGACGGCACCGCCCTCGCCGCCCTGCACTTCGGCTGGCCCCCCGGCACCCCCGTCGCCGAACTCTTCGCCGCCGCCGTCGCCCGCACCGACCCCGGCCCGCGCGCCCGCGCCACCCTGCCCACGGCCGTCGCCAACGACGCCAACCTGGCCGCCCTCGCCGAACACCGGCACGGCGCCGGCCGCGGCGCCCGCCACCTGCTGCTGGTCACCTCCGGACACCGCGGCGTCGGCGGCGCCCTGGTCATCGACGGCCGCCTGCACACCGGCAGCTCCGGCCTCGCCCTGGAGGTCGGCCACCTCACCGTCGACCCGCTCGGCCGCCCCTGCGCCTGCGGCAACCGCGGCTGCCTCAACGCCGAGACCGACACCGACGCGCTGTTCGCCGCCGCGAAGCGCCGCCCCGACCCGCACCGCCCGCTGCTCCCGCAGGCCCGCGAACTGGCCCGCGACCCGGCCGCCGCCGACGCCCTCGAACACGTCGTCGACCGGCTCGGGCTCGGCCTCGCCGGACTGGTCAACATCCTCAACCCGGACCGGATCGTGCTCAGCGGCCTGCACCTCGACCTGCTCGCCGCCGCCCCCGACCGGCTCGCCGCCGTGGTCGCCGAACGCTGCCTGTGGGGCCGCAGCGGACGCATCCCGATCGTCCCCGCGCAGGTCGTCCACGCCGGACTGGTCGGCGCCGCCGAACTCGCCTGGGAGCCCTACCTGGACGACCCGCAGGCGGTCGCGGCGCCCTGAGGCGCGTCCCGCCGGGGCCCGGCGGGAGGGCGGGGAAACGGAACGGCGCGGGGGACGGAGGACCGTCCACCCGCGCCGTCCGGCACGACCGCGCGCGCTTACTTGCCGAAGCGCAGCTTCCAGGGGGCCACCGCGGACTCCAGCTGCACGCCCAGGCTCATCTTCGACATGCCCTCGACCCGCTCCTCGAAGCGGATCGGCACCTCGGCGATGCGCATGCCGCGCTTGACGACCCGGTAGTTCATCTCGACCTGGAACGAGTAGCCGTTGGAACGCACCGAGTCCAGGTCGACCGCGCGCAGCGCCTGCGCCTCCCACGCCTTGAAACCGGCGGTGGCGTCCTTCACCTTCAGGCGCAGGATCGCGTTCACGTAGAAGTTCGCCCACGCGGACAGCGCCTTGCGGTGCCACGGCCACTCCGACGCGGTCGAACCGCCCGGGACGTAGCGCGAGCCCAGCACCACCGAGGCGTCCGTGGTGGTCAGCTTCTCCACCATCGCGGGGACCGCGGTGTGCGGGTGCGACAGGTCGGCGTCCATCTGGACGACGATGTCCGCGCCGTCCTCCAGCGCCCGCGACATGCCGGCGATGTACGCCCGGCCCAGGCCGTCCTTCTCGGTGCGGTGCAGCACCGAGATGTTGCCGCCCGAGTCGGCCGCCAGCTTGTCGGCGACGTCGCCGGTGCCGTCGGGGGAGTTGTCGTCCACGACCAGGACGTGCAGGTTGTCCATGCCGAGGTCGGCCAGCCGACCAACCAGGACCGGCAGGTTCTCCCGTTCGTTGTAGGTCGGAACAACCACAACAACCTTCGGGTGGGCCTCAGCCATGTTTTTCTATCCTCGATGCAGTACGAGCTGGAGGCGGCAGTCTAGCGTTCCTTCCCGAACGTTCGTCCCACGGGGGTGTTTCGTCCAGGCACCCACCGGGTAACCCGGCCCCGGTCGGGAATCCCCTTGCCGGGCCGGTCCGTTCAGCAGGCATGACCGACACCGCACCGGCAGCCGGCCGGCCCGAACCACTGCACTACGCCGCCTTCACCGCCGACCCCGCCGGGGGCAACCCGGCCGGCGTCGTGCTGGACGCCACCGGGCTCACCGACGCACAGCAGCTCGCCACCGCGGCCCGGCTCGGCTACTCCGAGACCGCCTTCCTCACCGCCGACCCCGACCGGCCCCGGACGCACGCCGTCCGCTACTTCAGCCCGCTCGCCGAAGTCCCCTTCTGCGGGCACGCGACCATCGCCGCCGCGGTCGCCCTCGGCGAACGGCACGGCCCCGGCGAGTTCCACTTCGCCACCCCGGCCGGACCCGTCCCCGTCGAGGTCACCCGGGACGCGGACGGCGGCCACCTGGCCACCCTGACCAGCGTCCCCGCCACCGTCGAGGACGCGGACCCGCAGGACGTCGCCGAGGCGCTCGCCGCCCTGCGCTGGCGGCCCGCGGAGCTCGACGACCGCCTCCCGCCCCGGATCGCCTACGCCGGGGCCCGCCACCTCGTCCTCGCTGCGGGCAGCCGGGCCCGGCTCGCCGAACTCGACTACGACTTCGACGCCCTCGCCGCGCTGATGCGCCGCCTCGACCTGACCACCCTCCAACTGGTCTGGGAACAGGACGCCACCACCTACCACGTGCGCGACCCCTTCCCGGTCGGCGGCGTCGTCGAGGACCCGGCCACCGGCGCGGCCGCCGCGGCGTTCGGCGGCTACCTGCGCGAGCTGCGCGGCCTCACCACCGCCCGCCTCACCCTCCACCAGGGCGAGGACCTCGGCCGGCCGGGCGTCCTCACCGTCGACCTCACCGAGGGGGAGGGCCGGGTGCGCGTCACGGGAAGGGCGGTGCCGATCCGGTAGGCGCATTCAGGGGCTCGGGGAGAACGGCGAAGGGGACGAACCAGGGGTTCGGGGAACGGCGAGGCCGTGCTGCCGGCGGTCGGAGCCCATCGAGGTGTCCGTGCTGCTGCGTGTAGTAACAGGACCCGAAGCCGATGCGCGCTCCGGCAGTGCACCGTCAGCAGCCCCGGCCTCGCCGTTCCCCGAGCCCCTGAATACCCGCGCCCCGCCGTGGGCCCGCACCGAGACCGTCGAACTCGCCTGGAACCGCAGCGGGTTGGCGGTGACGGTGGCCGACCCCGGCCCGGGCGGTGGCGAGCGACTGACGCGCCGTCGGGCGCCCCCGTCCCGCCCGGACGGGGGCGCCCGGTGCGTGCGGGCGAAGGCGCCCGGCGGGGAGGCGCGGATCAGTAGGATGACCGCCATGCCTGAGACCCCGGAAGCGTTGATCGGCGGTCGCTACCGCCTGGTGGAGCCGATCGGCCAGGGCGGGATGGGACGGGTCTGGCGGGCGCACGACGAACTCCTCGACCGCCGCGTCGCGGTGAAGGAACTGCTGCTCCCGCCGGGCGCCCGGGACGCCGAACGCGACGAGCTGGTGCAGCGGGTGGTGCGGGAGGCCCGGGCCGCCGCCAGGCTGCGGCACCCGGGCATCGTGTCGGTGTTCGACGTCGTGCAGCACCGGGGCGCGCCCGCCATCGTCATGGAGTACCTGAGCGGCCGCTCGCTCGCCGCGGAGATCGGCGCGGACGGCGCCCTCGACCCCGAGCGGGTGGTCGCCCTCGGCCTGACCCTGCTGGACGCCCTCGCCGAGGCGCACGCCAAGGGCGTGGTGCACCGGGACGTCAAGCCGGACAACGTCCTGCTCACCCAACAGGGCGCCGTCCTCACCGACTTCGGCATCGCCCGGTCCGCCGACGCGACGACCGCGCTGACCGCGACCGGCGTCCTCATCGGGACCCCCGCCTACCTGGCCCCCGAACAACTGGAGGGCAAGCAGGCGACCGCCGCCACCGACCTGTGGGCCCTCGGCGCCACCCTCTGGCACGCCGCGGCCGGCCGGCCGCCGTTCGCCGCGCCCACCTTGACCGCGCTGTACGTCGCCATCCTGACCCAGCAGCCCCAGCCCCTGCCGCCGGGCCCGGCCGAGCCGCTCGCCGCCGCCCTCGCCCCGCTGCTGGCGAAGGACCCGCAGCAGCGGCCCTCGACCGCCGCGGCCGCCGAGCGCCTGCGCGGCCTGCACCGGACCCACACCGCGACGACGCTCA